>JAJXWJ010000080.1 GCA_021781655.1 Bacillota bacterium
TTTTCCCAAAGTGCAATCATAACAACATACTGTGGATAAGTAAGTTTTAATTTATCTAAAATCGGTTTATATAACCTAATTATCAATTTAGAAGATGAATATATTTTAAAGCAAAGCATCTTGTCCAAATCAAATTTATTTTCGTCCATAATACGACCTCACCAAATTTAATCTTGTAAGATATATTTTATACTTTTTATGTATTTTGTCAATATTTTCACAAGTAATAGAAATATTTAAATAATAAATAAATAATTTGATAATCATTTTAAAAATATTGTATAATATATATGATATTATTCTAATAAATAGGCTTTGGGGGGCAGAATAATTTATGAGTATTAGTTTCAAAAATGCATATGAGTTAATATGCAATTTATTTTATTCTAACATCGATAAAAATTTAGAGAAAAAAAGTCTTATACTATGTTTAAAAAGAGGAAAAATAATTTCACTTTTAATTTTTTTAACTAGTTTTTATAGCTTTTATACAGATTATATATTATCAAAAACACCCTACAATGCCCTATATAAAAGCACACTGTTTCATATACATATAATAACTTTTTTCCTTTCCTTTTTATATTTTATACTTTATATTTTCTCTGACAAAATTTCTAAAAGCAATAAATATACCTATATCAAATTTGTAGTTATCTCACAAATTATTTTATCTGTTTTTATTGCTAATTTTACATCTTTAAATAGCCAACGGTTTTCTAGTAACATAATTATATATTTATTTTCTATTATTTCTATTTCATTATTAGTTCCTATATATAGAGGAATAGTTTTTTTTACTTTTCTAGTGAATCAAATTATATTTTTATATGCAATACCTTACTTTTCAGAAAACAAAGCCTTAATATACATAAATAGAACTAACTCGACAGTGGTAGTTGTTTTTGCTTTCACTTTATTTATAATTTTAAATAATTATAATAATAAACTATATTACAAAGATATTAAGATAAAAGAGGATAAACTAACCTTTAGAAAGCTTTTCGATATGAATCCGTTTCCTTTATTAGTTTCTAGTTATTCAACCGGTAAAATTCTAGCTATTAATAATAAAGCTCTTATGCTCTACGGTATGACATCAGAGCAATTTAAGCAAATGAATTACATAAATTTATATAAAAACATTTCTGATGTACGTGAAGTTATGAAAAAAATTAACGAAGCTAAATCCCTAAATGACTATGTGGCAGAACTAAGTATTCCAAACGGAGAAAGTAAATGGGCTATAATAAATTATGAGCTAATTGAATATTTTGGTGAAAAAGCTATTTTAAGTGGAATATCAGAAATTACTGAAATAAAAAAACTTGAAGAAAAATTAATTTTACATGCTTCAATGGACAGTTTAACTGGAATACTAAATAGAGGCAGCGGAATGAAGATTTTGAATAAAAAATTTGAAAAATGTAAAAAAAATAGTTCAAATTTGACTATATGTTTTTGTGATGTGGATAATCTGAAATTTGTAAACGATAAATATGGACACAAAGAGGGTGACTTTTTAATTTCTTTTATATGCAAAATAATTTCCGAAGAAATCAATGATAATGATATGATTTTTCGTTATGGAGGAGATGAATTTATTATTATTTTTGAAAACGATAATAAAGAAATGGTTTGTCAAAAAATAAAAAATAGGCTTAAAGATATGAATAATAAACGGACGAAACCCTATCCTATTAGTGTAAGCTTAGGCCTGTTTTCTTTTGCTAGTGATATGAACTACGATTTAAATGAAATTATAAAGTTATCCGATAAAAAGATGTATACTGATAAGCTTAGCAATAAGAAATTATATAAACTGAATTAGTTTTAAAGAAGTGAATAAACTTAAGCACCAATGTGATTTGGGCGGTAGACCAAATCACATTGGTGCTTAAGTTATTTACATTATTAAAATTATGGTTTTATTTCCCTTTATTACTATCCGTATACGCTTTAAGATCATATAATTGTCCATTAGAACCATTTTGTCCATGCATATTGTTACCACTACTGCTTGCATTACTATATTCGCTTGAAGCTACTTTTTTGCCATTAGCTTTAACCCAATTCATAATTGCACTAATTGAACTGCTACTATTTCCGCCCTGAACACCATTTTCGCTAACCATAACAAATCTCACTTCGCCATTTTTCGCCAACTGCTTGAACTCATCCAAAGATATTATATTATCACTTCCAAGAAAACCACCTAATGACATTACTGATTCACCGCTATTTATAATAATATCTGAGGCACTATTGGAATTTGCAACTACCAATAAATACTTTTCAGAAGAAGTTTTATTTGCTTTTAAATATTGAACTAATTTAGAATTCGTACTTACGTTATTGCCAGCCATTACAAAGCCTTTTGAACTTTCCGATAAAAGTTCAAGTCCAGCTACTGGTATTGTTCCATTTAACTCATTAAATAAAACTGCACCCGAACCAACCATTGGAGTAAATAAAAGTCCTATAAAAGCTGTAATTATAAATATTTTTTTAACCTTTAATAACTCCAAATTATTAACTCCTTCTTTTTTCCTCTTTATTAAGTTCAAAAATATAAGAATAATTGAAGATACAAAAGTAAATATCATTAATAATGCTATAAGTATAATTATAATCAATGAAGAGCTAATGAAATAACTAAGCATTAGTAATTGAACTACTCCATTGGCAAGTAATGCAATCGGCAAAAGCCATGATTTTAGACCGCCTTCTTTATAAAGATTCCACATTTCTGTTAATCCAATACCTGCAAGTGCAGCAATTGGTGGTGCTAACATCGTTAAATAATATGGATGAAAGGTTCCTGTATTGAAACTAAAATAAATAAATACAGGTACAAACCACATAGTCCAAAGCATAATTTGCTGCTTTCTATCATTATCTAGCTTAAAGGTTAGTTTTTCTTTTAGAAAGGCTGCTAAAATTCCAAATAAAGCCAACGGGATAAACCAAACTATTTGATCTGATAACATATTTTTAGAAAACAATCTTGCAAACCCTTGCGTCGTTTCTCCACCAAAACTTCCTGTAAGCTGTGAACCTTGGTTTCCACCACCAAAACCTATGTTTCCATTTGGCATATTACCACTTGGCGGATTTTCATTACCCATTTTTGATGACATATTTACTTTATTGTTATCACTACTGTTTTTATTACTTGAATTATTAGGTGGTTGATGAGCATTTGATGCTTGCTGTCCCCCAAAAGAAGGGGCACCTCCATTTTGTGCATTGCTACTAAAGCTTAATCTTTCACTTCCATTATGTCCAAGTATCAATTCCATAACAGTGTTATTTGTGCTACTGTCAACAAAAGGTCTAGCACTTGCTGGCACTAAATCTACAACTATTGCCCATGATAAGGATACTGCAATTAAAACTACAGTTCCAATTGCAAAGTGAATTATTTTCTTTTTAATAGATACATTTGTAGCTAAAAGATATGTTATATAAATTGCTGGGATTACAAGATATGCTTCAAGCATTTTTATATTAAAACCTATTCCAACTAAAATAAAACTAATTAAAAGCAACTTTACCTTTCCTTTTTCTGCCGCCTTTAATAATGCAAGACATGCAAGCAATAAAGTCATTAAAAGTATATTATCTATCGTATTATTTCTGCTAACAGCAACAAAAACTGGAGTTATTGCCAAAGTTAAAGCTGAAATTAGTGCTGATATGTTTCCAAAACTTCTTTTTACAATTATATAAATCAATATTACAGAAATCACACCAGCTATAGCCTCTGGTAATAAAATCCCAATAGAATTAAAACCAAATATTTTTGCTGAAATAGCTTCAAGCCAAAATCCTATAGGCGGCTTATCGATTGAAACAAAGCCAGCTGGGTCAAAAGAAACAAAAAAGAAATTTTTAAGACTTAGTGTCATGCTCTTTACAGCTGACGAATAATATGTATTTGAATAACCTTCAATATTCAAATTTACAAAGTTTAAAACCGATGATAATATTACAATTAAAATTATACCTAAATTACTTTTTATTATTTTTATTCTTTTCATACTTCTTCCTCCCACTATAGTCTCTTGTCATAATTTGTTGTACTATCTACTATAAATAATGGCCTATCTTTACTTTCAACAAAAATTCTTCCAATGTATTGTCCCATTATACCTAAAAAACAAAATACAATACCAAACATCATCAAATTAAACGCTAACAAAAGATTTATATTTATCACATCACTGCCACTTATTACATTACTAACAAATATAAATATGAAAGATAGCGTTCCTATTGCCAAAAGTATCATTCCAAGTGTGCCTGATATTTCCATTGGCTTTGTAGAAAAAGCAGCTATTCCATCAAAAGCTAGCTTAATCATTTTATTTAATGGATATTTTGTCTCACCAGCAAATCTCTCTTGTCTGTCGAACTGTACAAAAGTTTGTTTATATCCTACCCAGCTTACAAGTCCTCTAACATATCTATTTTTTTCAGGAAGACTATTTAAGGTATCACATACCTTTCTACTAATTAGCCTAAAATCTCCTGTATCAACTGGAATGTCTTCCTTCGTCATAGACTTAAGTAATCTATAATAAACTTTTGCTGTAAACTTTTTAAATAAACTTTCGCCTTCTCGCTTAGCTCTTTTCCCATATACTACATCAAAACCCTCCTTCCACTTTTTTATCATATCTAAAATTGTTTCTGGCGGATCTTGCAGGTCTGCATCTATAATTATTATTGCGTTGCCGCTAGCATACCTCATGCCAGCAGTTATGGCAGCTTGATGTCCAAAATTTCTAGAAAAATTTATTAGCTTTATCCTTCCATCTGCATTGCAAATATGTTCAGCTAAAGTTTTTGTACAATCTGTGCTCCCATCATTTATAAATAAAATTTCATAACTTTCTTCAATTTTATCCATTACTTTAACTAATCTTCTGTAACTCTCATTTATAACAAGTTCCTCATTATATAAAGGTACTACTACAGAATAGATTATTTCATTCATTTTCTTCACCTCTTTTTATTTATTAGTTTCATTATAGCTATTACTTTCCTAATAAATATCAAGAAAAATTGTGAAGATTATGTGAAAAAAAATGCAATGCTAAAGAGCATTACATTTTCATAATTAAATTTATTATTTTCAATAAAGCTTTATTTCCACTTTTTATATCTTCTAGAACAGTTACTTTTGAACAGCTTTCTAAAAATTCTAAAAAGGTCCATTCACTCCAAGGTTTTTTAGTATCTACCTTGTAATTTTCATTTTTTTCAAATATGTTAACTTTTTCTGATTTCTTTTCAATATATTCTTTAATTAGTATAAAAGCTTTCTCATAAGCAACGTTCATTTTATCTTCATATTGCTTGCTCCAAAGTATTAGAAGCATTGCCCTAATCAACTTGTTTTTTTCATTTAAGCTTTCTAAAATATATGTAGGTATACCTTTGCTAGCAATTTTATACAACAACATAATCTTAAATTTATCTTGAAGCTTGTTCCAAAAATTAGCTATTTTCTCACCTTCAAAATTTGCAAAGAATACATCAACAGACGGAACAAAATATCTTTCATCATTACATGTAATACCGTAAATAAGACACTCCTCATCTTTTTCATCTTCAATAAGCTTAACTTTAATTGCTTGTTCCATAGCATTTTTATAGTTAACACCAACTTCAAAGGTTACAATAACTGAAGTCCTTAAATCTTTCACCTTACAATGCAAATGAACTTTATTAACATAAATATCTGGTTTGCTATTTCTTAATATATAACCATAGTCAATTAAGGCATGCCTTTTTTGATTGTATCCTCCAAACCATTTTATTTCGCCAATTTCTCTCATATCGATCCACCTTTTTAATTAGTAGGTCTTAATACTTTTTTTATTATTTTTCTCATGTCTCCAATCATATATAAAGACCCACATAATAGTAATAAATCTTCATCCTCTAAACTGCTTAAACCAATATTTAAAGCCTTTTCATAATCCACTTCACTAACACAATTTTTATTATATTTTAATACTATATTTCGTAAATCATGGGAATTCTCAGCTCTTATGCTATTGGGAGTTACAGTTATTACTTTTTTAGCCTCTGACGTTATGACTTTTACCATCTGTTCCACTTCTTTATCTGCTAAAATTCCTAATATTAGTACGATATTTTTATACTTAAAATATTGTTTTAGGCTGCTGTTCAAATTTATTATAGCATCAATATTATGTGCACCATCGATTACAATCAAAGGGTTTTTCCCCATTACTTCCAGTCTGCCTTTCCAAATAACTTTTATAAGACCATTTACTATTGCTTCATCTTTAATTACAATTCCTTGGTCTATAAGTTGTTCTACACAGTGAATAACAGTACTGCAATTTAAAAGTTGATGTCCTCCTAAAAGTGCCAAATCCACATGGTAACTATTATTTTTTGTAGTAACTTGAATTTTTTGACTTGGTATGTTTTCTTTAAAATTAACCTCCAAAAGCTTTGCAGAATCAATCTTTACGCAAATTAACTTAGAGCAATTACTAATGCATGCTTTTTCAATTACAGCCTTGCATTCATCTTTTTGCGGATATAGAACAACAGGGATACCTTTTTTTATGATGCCAGCTTTTTCTTTAGCTATGCTTTCCAAAGAGTTCCCTAATATTTGCATATGGTCTAAACTTATAGATGTAATAACACTTAAAATTGGAGTTATTACATTAGTTGAATCAAGCCTTCCTCCAAGACCAACTTCAATAACAGCATAATCTACTTCTTTTTCATAAAAATATAAAAATGCAGCACAAGTAATTATTTCAAATTCTGTAGGATGCTCATAGCCTAATTTAATAACTTCATCCACTGCTAATTTTACCTTATCAACAATCAAGCACAAATCACTTTTTAAAATGTTTTTATTATTTATTTGAATTCTTTCTTCAAAATCTATAAGGAAAGGAGAAGTGTACATCCCCACCTTATAGCCTGCTTCTATCAAAATATTGCTTAGCATTGCAGAAGTTGAACCTTTTCCATTTGTTCCTGCTATATGGATACATTTAAGTTTTTTATGAGGACTATCTAAAAGCTCTAATATCTTTTCTGTTCTAGATAATCCATAATTGCTTCCAAACTTTGCTGTGTTTTTTATATATGCCATAGTGTCGTTGTAATTCATTGCAAAAATTATTCTCCTTTCGAAAACTCGATTCACAATATTATTTTTTTGTTAAGCTTTCCATTCTTTCTACAACTGCCTTAAACATCTCTTTATATTTTTCACCCTTTGCTTTTTCTTCTTCAATAACTGAAGCTGGGGCTTTAGCTACAAAACCTTGGTTTTTTAGTTTCTTTTCTACTCTTTCTATCTCTTTTTCTAGCTTTTCTTTTTCTTTATCAAGTCTAGCTAATTCCTTGTTTAAATCTATCAAGTCGAAAAGTGGCATGAATAATTCTCCACCTTTTGTAACAACTGAAACCGCGTTTTCTGGAACTTCTTCTTTTGAATTTATAAATACTACTTCACTTGCAGCGGCTAATTTTTCAAAATAACCAATTCCACCAGCAAAAGCTACTTTACTCCCTTCATTTGCTAAAATCATAACTTTAGCTTTTTTAGAAGGTGGTACATTCATTTCAGCTCTTAGGTTTCTCAAAGCCTTTATAGCTTCTATTATATAGTTCATGCTTATTTCAGCAGCTTCATCATGAATAGCTTCATCATACTGAGGCCACTTTGAAATTGAAATAGATTCGTATTCCTTTTCTAAATGTTGATAAATTTCCTCTGTAATGTATGGCATTACTGGATGTAAAAGCTGAAGTCCTATTGTTAACACCTTGTTTAGTACATTATATGATATTCCTTTAGCCTTTTCATCTTCTCCATACATAACAGGCTTTACGATTTCTATATACCAATCGCAAAACTCTGACCATAAAAAGTCATATACTTTTTGAGATGCTATTCCAAGCTCAAATTTTTCGATATTTTCAGTTACTTCCTTAGCAACTGTATTAGCTCTTGAAAGTATCCATTTATCACCTAAACTATAATCAGTGGAAGCTTTATACTTATTTAAAATATCAATATCCAAATTCATTAATACAAATCTCGATGCATTCCAAATCTTATTTGCAAAATTTCTTGCTGCTTCTACCTTTTCAGTCTTATATCTAATATCGTTTCCTGGTGCATTTCCTGTTATAAGAGTAAATCTCAATGCATCTGCACCAAAATTTTCTATTACTTCTAGTGGGTCTACCCCATTTCCTAAAGACTTAGACATTTTTCTTCCTTCTGAGTCTCTAACAAGGCCATGAATTAGTACATGTTCAAAAGGAGTTTTTCCCATATCGTTAATACCTGAAAAAATCATTCTTGCAACCCAGAAAAATATAATATCATATCCAGTTACTAAAGTATTAGTAGGATAAAAATATTGTAATTCTTCAGTTTTATCTGGCCATCCTAAAGTCGAAAAAGGCCATAGAGCTGAGCTAAACCAAGTATCAAGCACATCTTCATCCTGTTTTAAATTTGTACTACCACATTTAGTGCAGCTATTTGGTACTTCTGTACTTACAATAAGCTCTCCACAATCTTTGCAATACCAAACTGGGATTCTATGTCCCCACCAAAGCTGTCTCGATATGCACCAATCTTGAATACTTTCCATCCAGTTATAATATATCTTATCAAATCTTTCAGGAATAAATTTCGTATCACCATTTCTTACTGCTTCTATTGCAGGTTTCGCTAAGGATTCCATCTTAACATACCATTGCTTTGAAATTATAGGTTCAATTACGCTTTCACATCTATCATGAGTGCTAACATTATGAACGTGTTCTTTAATTTTAACTAAAAAGCCCTTTTCATCCAAATCTTTAACTATAGCTTTTCTTGCTTCATATCTATCAAGACCAGAATATGGCTTATAACCTTCAGCTATAGTTCCATCTAAATTCATAATTACAATTTCAGATAGATTATGTCTTTTCCCAACTTCATAATCGTTAGGGTCATGAGCTGGAGTAATCTTAACGGCACCTGTTCCAAACTCCATATCAACATAATCATCTGCAATTACAGGAATTTCTCGATTTACAAGTGGAAGCATTAAGGTTTTACCAATTAAATGCTTAAACCTTTCATCCTTTGGATTAACTGCTACTGCTGTATCTCCAAGCATAGTTTCTGGTCTTGTAGTTGCTATTTCTAAATATTCTTCACTACCTACAACTGGGTATTTAATATGCCAAAAGTGACCATTTTGCTCTACATATTCAATTTCTGCATCGGAAATTGCTGTTTGACACTTTGGACACCAATTTGTAATCCTATTTCCTTGATATATTAAACCTTCATTGTATAACTTAACAAAAACAGTTCTAACGGCCTTATTTAAATTTTCATCCATAGTAAAGGCTTCTCTTGTAAAATCAGCAGAAACACCCATTTTTTTCAGCTGAGTTTTTATTCTTTCCCTATAGGTATTAGTCCATTCCCAAACTCTTTGTAAAAAAGCTTCTCTTCCCATTTCTTTTTTGTTTAAGCCTTCCTTTAAAAGCTCTTTCTCAACTCTTACCTCCGTTGCTATAGAAGCATGATCTTCACCAGGAAGCCAAAGAGCTTCATAGCCTTGCATTCTCTTTGTTCTAATCAAAAAATCTTGAAGGGAATTGTCAAGAGCGTGACCTAAATGTAGCTGGCCTGTTATGTTTGGTGGTGGCATTACAATAGTATATGGTTTCTTCTTTTTATCCACAACTGGGGTGAAAAATTTCTTTTCCTCCCACCATTTATATATTCTATCTTCAAATTGTTTTGGGTCATAAGTTTTTTCAATGTTTTTTAAATCATCCATTTTTGATTCCTCCTAATTTATATTAATTTCTACATGCTTTTTTAAACAAAATAAAAAGCACAGACATCCTATTAAAGGACGACTGTGCGCGTTACCACCTTTTTTCCTAAGCATAACTTAGACACTTAATAATTATCGATCTAGTAAACCGTCTTTACTTACTAACATTTCAGTAAAGAAACTCCGAAGCTACCTTCAAAACCTTTCACATAGAAGACCTTTCAGCCAATGAATCTTCCTCTCTAAATGCTAAGCGATTTCTACTCCTCTTCATCAAAGCTTAAATATATAATTAAGTATAGTTTAAATAACAAAGTCACCTATGTCAATACATATTTGATTTTTTTCTATTTCATATTTTTTGTTAAATCGATTCTATATTCTTTATCAAAAAAGGAAATTATCTATTAATGTAGAATATATAAAAATAGAAAATCAAATTATATAGAGAGAGGAAATTAATATTGAAAAAACTAATTTCAATTTTTTTGTTAATTGCAACAGTGTTCTCTTTTTTTATTTTGTTCAATAATGAAAAATCCAAGCAACAGAATAATATGGAATTAGCAGAACAGCAACTTAAATATAGCTATAAAATTTTGATGCCTACACAATTAAGTAATTTATCTCAAAATGAAGTTTACTTAAAAATTAAAGCTGCTATAGATAAGACACAAGGAAATATTTATTACACGAGAACAATTGGTGATGATCAGCATGAAATAAAATATGTTTATACGACCAACCTTCAATATTTTTCTAATTTCAAATTAAAAAATGGACGCAGCTTTACTAAATCTGCTTTAGATACATATAGCTTTTTATCTTCTGAAAATACACATAGTTCTAATCAAATAGGCACAATTGCTACTTTTGCTGGAAAAAATAAATTTGAAATCAGTACCCTTAAAAGTATGGTAAAGCAAGGGTATTTGTTTGATGGATACTGTACTGTAACTTTTAATAATAATAATGTTAATCTATTTATATCTGATTTAGAAAAATCCTTTAATATATCTGGATTCCAAATAGTGCCCAATACCCCTATGGATGTAACATCATCACCCACAACTATATTGATAGTTATAGGAATATATATTATTGTTATGCTGCTTGTGCTTTATAATATTTTAAAATCTTATAAAATAATAGGTATTGAAAAATTAATGGGAACATCTAATAAATCAATTTACATAAATAGACTACTCATATTAGTCAAAATTCAAATAATTGTGACAATACCATCATCAATCATTATGATTTTATATTTCTTTAAAGATTACAATCAGTATTTTTGTGAATTTTTGTTTAAATTAATTTTATTAGATATTATACAACTTATAGCACTTCTTGCTATTTGTTCTATACCATTTTTATATATAAAAAGAATAAAAGTTTCAGATATGATTAAAAATAAACAACCAAATAGCGAGATAATGATAGTTAATTTCATAGTAAAAACTATTTTGTTAGTTATTTTTATAATTTGTATAAATCAAGGTATAAGTAATTATAACAGGATTAAAGATGTATTCACCAATTCATTCAAACAATGGGACGATATTAAAAACTATGCTGTTATACCTAATATTTCAAATATATCTAATGATCAACTTAATTCTGATAAGTTTGAACAAGACCAAAAAAATATGTATTTATATTTCAATGCTAAAGGTGCCATTTTAGCAAACTTCAGCGAATATTCACCTGATATAAGATCAATGAGAATAAGTCAAACTAAATATGAATATCAACGAGATAATGTTACTGTAAATCCTAACTATCTTAATAAATATCCAATTTATGATGAAAACAATAAAAGAATAGTCATACCCGAAAGTGACAGTGATTATACCGTCTTAGTTCCAAATAAATACAAGAATTCAGAAAAAAACATAAGGAATATGTTGCAAATATTTATAAATGGATATTCAGAACAAAATATTAAAAATGAAAATATTAAAATTATATGGACTAAATCTAATCAAAAAGTTTTTTCTATGTTAATGGATGTTAATCCTAACGAAGGTAATTATGTTGAAAATCCTATAATTCGTGTTTTGACAGATTCAAATGGAGCATTATCAGATTATGATACCATCTTAGGAATAGATACTAATCCATTTAAAATAAAAGTTGATAACTATTTAAATCCAGGAGATACAATTCGTCCTGTATTACAGCAGTTTGGCTATAATAAATATGTTAAAACCATTTCAAATGTGGATGAAGAAGTTGCAAGTGAAATCACAGATGTAAGGCAATTACTTCAGTATTTGTCACTAACATTATTATTATCTGGAATTGCAATAGTTATTGTTATATTACAAAATATATACAATTATTTTAAAAAATACAAAACCTATATAGCTATAAAACAGCTGCATGGATACAAATTAATTGATAATCATAAATTATTTTTCCAAATTCTTTTTTTTAAATTGGGTTATAATAATTATCTCTGTAATAGCAACCAGAATGGTAAATATACGAATCTTATTAGAGCTTTCAGCATTTACTATGTTTATTGAAATTACAATTACATTGTTCACATTGATTTTAATAGATAAAAGAAAAGTTATAAAAGTCATAAAAGGAGCTGAACTTTAGTTTGAAAATATATATAAATGTAATCAAATGGGTATAATATAATCATCAAAAGGAAGTGATTATATTTGAGTAAGAATTATAAGAACAAAGAATTTGCAGAATTATTAAATGTATCGGTGATTTTAACTTTGCAAAGATGGGATAACTCAGAGAAATTAAAAGCATTTAGAACACCAACAGATAGAAGATATTACACTTATGAGCAATACTAAGAAGTTTAAAGGATGATGAAGAAGTTGAAAAAAGCATACAAAATAGAAGTTAAGTTAGCAGAAGAACAAACAATTAAAATTCATCAAACTATTGGTGTAAGCAGATTCATTTATAACTTTTATATTGCTCATAATAAAGAAGTTTATGAAAAAGAAAAAAGATTTGTGAGTGGTATGGATTTTTCCAAATGGCTTAACAATGAGTATATTCCTAATAATGAAGACAAGGCTTGGATTAAAGAAGTATCTTCTAAAGCTACCAAACAAGCTATTATGAATGGTGAGAAAGCATTTAAGAATTTTTTCCATGGTAAAGCAAGTTTTCCTAAATTTAAGAAGAAGAAAAATCAAGATGTAAAAGCTTATTTTCCTAAAAATAATAAAACTGATTGGACAATTGAAAGACATAGAGTTAAAGTTCCCACATTAGGTTGGATAAGATTTAAAGAATTTGGATATATTCCAGATAAATCAATAGTTAAAAGTGGCACAGTAAGTCAAAAGGCTAATAGATACTATGTATCAATTTTAGTTGAAGAAGATGTAAAACATGACAACAGTAATGAACATTGTGAAGGAATAGGTGTTGATTTAGGACTCAAAGATTTTGCCATATGCAGTAATGGTATGACAAAGAAAAATATAAATAAAACAAAAGCAGTTAAAAAGGTAGAAAAGAAATTAAAACGAGAACAAAGAAAACTTTCAAGGAAATATGAAAGTTTAAAATTAAGAAATAAAAAAAAGAAAGGAGAAGCTACTCGTCAAAATATCCAAAAACAAATAGTTAATGTACAAAAACTTCATCAAAGACTTACAAATATTAGAACTGATTATATAAATAAAACAGTGAGAGAGTTAATAAAACAAAAACCAAGTTTTATAACTATTGAAGATTTAAATGTAAGTGGAATTATGAAAAATAAGCATTTAGCTAAAGCAGTAGCACAACAAAAGTTTTATGAATTTAGAACAAAACTTATTTCAAAAGCAAAACAAAACAATATTGAAATAAGAATAGTTGATAGATGGTATCCATCATCTAAACTATGTTCGTGTTGTGGAGCATATAAGAAAGATTTAAAACTATCTGATAGAGTTTATAAATGCTCTTGCGGATTAGTAATAAATAGAGATTTAAATGCTTCAATAAATTTAGTTAATGCTAAAAAATATAAGATAGCTTAATTAAACAAGCACTTATATATGTACCCAAGGCTATTTGGGGAATTTACGACTGTGGAGTGTTATACAACTGTAGTAGCTATAGGCAAGACAGGACACGTTGAAACAGTAAAAATCTCAATATGGATATATTGGACTATATTTTGAGTAGCAGCTGATTAGTTTGTCGATTATAGAGCTATGTAACATCTCAAAATCTTATGGTAGCAAAAAAATTCTGGATAATATTTCTATAAACATAAACGAGGGAGAATTTGTAGCTATAACTGGTGAAAGTGGTAAAGGAAAAAGCACTATATTGAATATTATAGGATTATTGGAAATATTTGATAGCGGTAAACTTACAATAGACAATGAAACAAATTTAGTTCCAAATTCAATTAAGTCTAGAAAAATGCTAAGAGAAAAGATAAGTTATCTTTTTCAAAATTTTGCATTAGTAGATCAAGAAACTGTATTGTACAACTTACTATTAGTATTAAAATATGTAAAACAGAATAAAAATTATAAACTTAAAATTATTAAGGAATCTTTATCTAAAGTTGGATTGGATGGCTATGAAAAAAGAAAGATATATGAATTAAGTGGTGGTGAGCAACAAAGAGTTGCAATTGCTAGAATACTTTTAAAGCCAAGTAAGATAGTTTTAGCAGACGAACCTACAGGTTCTCTTGACGAAAATAATAGAGATGCTGTTATAAATTTGTTAAGATTACTTAATAATGATGGAAAGACAATAGTAATAGTTACTCATGATAAAAGCGTGGCTAAAAGTTGTGATAGAATTATAAATTTATAGTGATTTTTTATATTATACGTAGATTATTTATAACTCATGTTTTACCATACATCTAAACAGTACTACTTGGGGTTGTAGCAATAGAAAAATATTACGCACTAAGTTACTTTTAAAAATCGTTATAAAGAAAACCGCAGTAAGATTTAATTGACAATGGACAATTGAGAATTGACAATGAAGGACATTTTTCTTCCTTTCAGTCAGAAAAACTACAAATTATTATT
>JAJXWJ010000081.1 GCA_021781655.1 Bacillota bacterium
GATTCCTCTACAATAGTGCTTAGATCCTTGTCACTCATACATAATTTTAAGAGATTAAGCCTCTGTATAGTTGTATCTGAGAGCATAAAACTTCTCTTAGACCTTATTTCTTTAATCGGAGTATCCTTTACAATATTACTCTTTTGCTCTAATACTTTTTTACTATCATGCTTATTTATAGTATTATTTTTTTCCTCTTCTTTCTTTTCTGAAAGAGTATCTAAAATACCCAGACCTATATTTTTTATGCTACTCATATCGTTCTTTTTAGCCACGCTTTGCAACCTCCTTCGCTAATGCTATATATTCCCTACTACTTTTACCCCATCTTTCGTAATAAAGAAGAGGTTTTTTTTCAATTTGACTTCTAACAACACTAATGCTCTGGTGTATCATTGTATTAAACAATTTATCTCCAAAAATTTCATGTAATTGTTCTTCAAACTGCTTTGGGAGATTACTTCTAGTATCTACCCTTGTAAGCAGAACACCCTTAATTTCCAACTTTTTATTTAGGTTATCCATGACTAGCCTTAATATTTTAATTAGTTGTGCTAAACCTTCAAGATTGAAAATTGAGGGTTCTAGTGGTATTAAAATACTGTTTGCTGCTACTAATGCATTGATAGTGGTTAAACTTAGTGAAGGACTACAATCAATTAGAATATAATCATAATCTAGTTTAGATCTCTCGAAAGCCTCTTTTAATAAATATTCTTTATTCTTTACATTGGCCAAGGCGAGTTCTGCATTAGCATAATTTATGTCTGCTGCTAAGATGTCAATATTATCAAAATTACTTTTAACTACTGCCTCTCCAATAGATAAATCATTAACTAAACAGTCAAGTATTGTATTCTTATATTCATTTACTCCTATGCTCCCGGTTAGATTTCCTTGTGGATCATTGTCTATCAATAGAACCTTTTTATTTAAATCTGCTAATGAAGCGGCAAGGTTTACCGCTGTAGTTGTCTTGGCACACCCACCTTTTTGATTGCATACCGCTATTATTTCCACTTTTACACCTTCCTTTATTTAAATATTTACTCTTTTACTCCAATACTCTTTTATTTATTCTTATATTTCTTCTATTTACTCTTTTCTATAATTCTATATAATAATAAAAATTCCTTTAAAAAAAAGAAAATATCTACTTTCTACTATGAAGGGTATAATTTCCCACTTTCAAATATCAAAATAGCACAACAAAGCCATTTATAAACATCTTAGAAGGAAATTGCCCTTTTGTTTTTTATGGCTAGTTAAGTTTTGGGCGACACGCATGCACACATAAAAATTTTTGCTCAGGAGTACCTTTGTAATAAAATCACCTAAAAAATAAAAGCAGGCTTCCTCTCCTGCTTTAAAATTTAATCTTTGATTTTTCTTCTCTTCTTGAGAGCAGCCTGAACTTTACCAAAAGTTACCTTGTTAATAATAGGCTCATGGTTTCCATCCTTTTTAATGTCTCCATGAGTGATAATGCCAGTATAAAAGTCATTGGTTAATATTAAGTGAACGGCCTGTTTACTCCATTGATTGCCTCTATCTGTGGTAACACCCTTTTTATTAAAATAATCCGCTATTGCTTGGGAAGATTTATTCTTTAAGCCGAGGCTATACATTTCTTTAACTATTTCTACTTTATCATAATCAATAATTATATGAGCATTATCCCATTTGTATCCTATAGGAGCATTCCCACAGCCTTTCTCTCCGCCTTTTACTTTTGTTCTTCTACCTTTAGCCAGTTTAAGAGCAATACTCATTCTGTCATACTGATCAAGTAATTCCATCATTCCATTTATAAGAAAGTCATTAGGATCTTTAGTATAAATAGAATAAGTTGGCTGTTCTATGCTTGCGACCTCTGCTTTTGATTTTTTCAATTCCCTATGAATAAGAACTTTAACAGTATCACTTCTCCAGAGCCTTGATGTATTTAATACAACAACTTTTTTTATATCCTTAAGGCTGGAAAGTAAATCAGTTAATCCAGGTCTATCTATAGTTTCTCCATTGTCTTTTACCTTTGCCCCAGATATACCCTTGTCCTTAAATATTTGAACTAAGTCCAAATTATTATCCTTGCAATATTTAATTATAGAATCCTCTTGAGTTTTTAGACCTTGCCCTTTTTCAACTTGAGTCAGTGTACTAACACGAATATATCCGTATACTTTTTCATTGGCCATAAAAAACACCTCTTTTCATCAAAATGATAGTTTAAGCACTACCATGGATATTTCTTTTTAATTGGAGTATGTACTATTTCGCTCTTTTACTCTCTTACAATTTTAATTATATACTCTTTTACATACATGGTCAACTATTATTCATAATAATTTACGTAAATTCTTGTCATGCCTTATTATAACTAATGTTTCCTATGTTTCTTCTATTCATTTGAAAGCCTTTTAAGTTAGATAGATGGAGAGGTGTCGCACAATTAAAGAAATAATATCGTCAATCCTTATTTCAATGTAAATATCTCTTCTTTTTATATCTTTATGAAACCGCCAATTTTGCTTTTTCTAATTATTGACTTAAAATCCTCTCCAATTAAGAAATAATAAGGCTTAGGCTCAATTTCATCTATTTATTTTCTAATGGTAGGGGGTACCCTAAATTTTCAGGAGTCTGCCGCACACCATTACAAAATATTTTTTATTTTTTCTAAAATGGGTAAGAATAGTGAGAAGTTTTTTGAAAGTATCCGAAAGAGCAGTGCTGTACCTTCGAAAGAAATAGTAATCGACAGCGGTGTCGATTTTGATATTTAAAATTGCAGTGATGCCCCTCAGGTAATAAGATTATAGATTTTTATATAGAAACTGAATTATAAGAACTTAAACCGAATCATTCTATGTAAGACTAATGGAGTGGTTTTATAATGGCTTCACTACGGAGAGGCTCTGAATAAAATCTGTTTCTAATTATCTTCGCTATATTCCTTTCTATATAAGAAAATCGTTTCTAAAATTGATTCTTATATAAAAAAGATAAAGACCAGGAGCATTTAACTCTTAGTCTTTATCTTGATTGTAATATACCAGATAATTTAACAATGGAGGTTCATTAAAGTTATACTGATTATTAAACATCTAAGTCAAGTTTATTTTCAAATATTAATACCATTCTGTACCATCATTAATAACGTGTAACCATTCAGACCTTCCTTGATGTTCATACTCAAATCTTAAATAATTTTTAGCCTCTTCTTTTATTATTTTAAGATGCTTATAATCATCATCTGCCCACGTATGATGTACTGTTTTTAATCCACTTCTATCAATTACATTAACGCAACCACCTGCAATAATATAATAATCATCTTCTGGATCTTCTTTGACCAAATATTCTATATCCTCTACGTAGTAAATTCCCTTTGGAACTAATGATGCTCTGCTCTCTAATCCAAAAACATTAAATATATTTATTATGAATCTCTCATAAATGGATCTATTTAAATCATCTAATCGATTATATCCATCTACTGCCCTAAAATCTATTCCATGTACCTTCAATAAGTCGTTTGTATCTCTTAATTTATAATTATCTAATCCATTAATTTCATATATATTTTCTAATTGTTTTCTATTCATTTAAATTCCTCCTGATATCTCTTAAACCTCTGCCAGTTATTAATCTATGAAAGGCTAATCTCCTTTTATATCCTTTACAATGATTAAATAATACTATGAATATTATACCTTTCTTTTGAACTCTCACGCCAGGTAATTCTTCTATTGGTAAATCACTTTTCGTTATTCTGTACTCTGTTCCTTTGTATCTTACCTTGATATATTTTAACTTTGGCATAATTATTCTCCCTCAATTTCAGTTACTATTTCTTCAAATACTTCTTCTGAATCCTTTGATGGTCTTATTAATATCTGAACCTCTTTTAGTTTTTCTATAACCCTATAAATAATATCCTTTAATCGTTCATTCTCGGTTCTTAACTTCAAGTTTTCCATTTTTAAAGTATAAATTATTTCTGATTCTATAACTGCATCTACATTATTCATTGGTTTATCTCTCCTTTATACGTTTACTTTTTAACTATCTTATTGTTTTACTCTTTTATAGCAATACTTTTTTATTCCTCTTCTGCTGCATCATCAGTATATATCTTATCTATTTCAAGAATTGCCTTAATGATCCTAACCTTATCTTCATCTGTTACTTTATTCGAATCACCTTTTAATACCTGGCTAATCCATACCAAAATTCCTGAATAATGTGCTGCTAAAAGTTTTAAACCTTCTTTTGGAATACTTGAAGTCATTCTATAAACTTCTATTTTGCTAATACCCATTATATTTTTAATATATTCCTCCTCAACCATTGTTCTTATTGTTTCATCATTTACCATTTGTTTATCTCTCCTTTTACTCGTATACTATTTTACTTTTTACTCTTTTACTCCCTTGCTCCTTCTTATAATATTTTTGTTCCACAGTGATTCACTTTATATTCATGGTAATTCACCTTTGATATGATTTTTCAGAGGTGATTATATTGATTAAAAAGGAAAACACTCGAATACCAGTTACTATGCCAAAATCTATATACAATGAACTATTAGAAATAGCAGAGTTTGAAGATCGTAGCCTGAGCAACTTAATTCTCTGTATAATCAAGGACTATCTTAAAAATAAAAAGCGTATTGATGATTAGCAATTTAGTCCTCTATTGGTTATATTCTACATAACTTTTACAATTCCTTTTTGTAAGTTTTGTAATGTATTCTAAAAAATCAAATATATGTAAGATAATATATTATTATTTTCTCTCTCTTCATCTTTACTCTTTTACTTTTTTATGTTTATACTCATTTAATCCTTTGAATGAAGGCTCTATATTCAAGACCTTGCAAATATCTATATACCTTCTAAGTAAGTTTACACTCATTTTCTTTAACCGCCTCTCCTATGCTATTTTAAGATTTATTTTTAATCCATAACTAAGATTCATATTTTTAAGTGGGCCACCAACTACAGCAGCAAACTCAGCAGAAACTAAATGCCCTTTTTCAATTAAAATAGAAATAACTTTTGATATGTTCTTACTTATGTAGCCAAACTTATAAGATCCTTTGCCTACTACCCTGATTATTACCACCACTGCATCAGCATCAAAACTATTCTTTGGCTCTCTAACCAAGTGAACCTCTATTTTGTCTTTACTATAATGAGTAAGGTGAGAAAGTGCCTGTTGTCTCTTACCAAATGAAGTACCTTTTACATTTAGGCTAAGTGTCTGCTTTTTAATAAGATGCCAGGCTAATTTTAAAGATTCACTTAGACTTGAACCTGTCTTCTTTAATTTATTCGCTATTGTCATAACTCTTTTTCTTACTTCACTGATATTTGACATATTGAACACCTCTTATTAATAACGTTTTTGATTAGTTTTTTAATCTCTATAGTTATATAATACACCTATACGATTATACTGTCAATAACGTTTTTGATTATTTTTATAACTTTTTTATTGATTTCAATAATCAAATATGTTATATTTATAATACAATAGAAAGGAGTGTTTCAAACATGTCAGTTTCAAGTAAAATAAAAGCATTGCTTAAACTTAAAGGAAGAGGAAATGAAGAACTTGCAAAACATTTAAACATTTCAAAACAGGCTTTAAGTAATAAGTTCTATCGAGACAGTTTTTCAACTCAGGATCTTATAAAAATATCTTCTTTCCTTGGATATGCCTTGGCTTTTGTAATAGATGAAAGTCAAATGATTATATTGGATGAGAGTGATTTAAAAAACAATGAAGAGGAAAACAGGTAATACAGATTTAAATATAAGAGTAAAAGAGTAAATACATAAAACCATAAAAGAATAAATGTAATTATTACAAAGTTTTGTAAGTAAAATAAGTACATGATATAATACGAATAATGAATATACGTATAGTTAAATAAATAGAAAGGAAATACAGGTATGATAATATTAAAACTAGACGAGTTGCTTAAAAAACATAATATGACACAAAAAGAATTATCATTAAAAACAAACATAAGGGCGGCAACTGTATCGTCATTAGTTAATAACACCTGGAAAACCATAAGTCAAACATTAATAGACCGAATATGTGAAACTTTTAAATGCACTCCTGGTGATTTCATAGTGTATATTGCAGATCCTTCAGAACTTATACCAGAAAAAACAGACCTTACAAGGGCTAGAGAAATATATTATGAGCATTTAGGTGTAAAACCTGAGAATATAGAGCATATTAATCTTACTGTAGCAGAATATAATATGCTGCAAAAGATACTAAAAAATGCTAAAACAATCCTAGAGCATAGAGAAGATGATATGAAGAAGGCTGTAAATCTTGAATGGCTGCTTAATAGGGTAACTGCTCTTACATTGGTAAGTGATATTCCTAATAAATCATCTTGTAAACCTTTATGGCTATCCGTATGGCTATCTAATGATTACTATTTAGATGATTTTACCCAAGTTCTATATTATATAGTCAAAGAGCATGAAAGAGAAGTTATTTATGACTTTTCAGAGAAAAATGAGGACTCAATATTTGAAGGTTTATATATAAAGTTCATAGAAAAAACAGATGATGATACAATTAAAAAAATAGAGGCATTAGTCAATGAAAATAAAGCATAGGAGGCTTTAGGTATGGATGAAAATAAAATGTTCGACCTACTAGAGAAAATATATGTAGAGGTTCAATCTCATGGCAAAAGACTTGATAATGTGGACAATAAACTTAATGCTCTTGAGAGTGAAGTTAAAAAGAACTCATTAAAACTTGAATCAATAGAAACTAAACTTAATACCATAGCAGAGGTTCAAAAATCTCATATGAACCAGAACGAAAAAGCACATAAAGAAGTTGTGAAACCTCTGGCTGAAAAAGTAGATGTAATAGAATTGGCTGTAAAAGATACTTCAAAAGATGTTAAAGATATTAAAGAAGATCTAACCAGTGTTGAATTAATTACAGCAAAAAATTACACTGATATAGTTAAATTAAAATCAGTTAAATAATAGACACTTCAGGGGCATAAATGCTCCTATTTTTATATTAGTAAAAGAGTAAAAGAGTATAAGAGTATAAAAATAGAAGAGGATATATTCTTTTAATGGGAAAGGAGAAACAGTATGTCAAAATGGAGAAGTAAAGACTTAAAATCAGTAGATGAAAATTTATATAAATATAAGTTTTATATTGCTAAGATTAAAAATATAGAATTGGAGTTAGGAGTTCGTAACTCTGAAGAATTAAAATTTGAAAAAGAAGAGTTGCAGAAAAAAGTTAATCAAATGGACAATGTTTTAAACTCTCTGGATGAAGAGAGTATGAATTTAATAAAATTGAGGTATTTTGAAAAGAAAAGTTATGATAAAATTTCAGAAATAGTAGAATTAACGCCTAGTCATATCGTAAATAAAATAAAAAAAGTATTAATTAATATGAAGATTGCATTAGATCCAGTAATATATTAGGCAGGTGTTAAATAATGAATTTAAATAGAATTCCTGAATGTATGAGAAAAGATATAATAGATCTGCAGCAGTACCATGAACTAACCCAAAGAATGAAAAATAATGATAGGTACCATTACTGGGAAAGCCATAGGCTTAGTAATTTAGCCTTTAAAACTCTACCTTTTAGAATGGAGATAAACAACAGATTAAGCGAAAATGAAAAGGTTATATTTTGTAATAGATACATACTAAAATACCCTATAATTGATATAGTGCAGCAGACAGGTTATTCTAAACGGATGATACAATACAAACTTAATGATATTATAATTAAATTAGAAGAGGGCAATTCTTTCTTTGAATATATAAAAAAGCATAAAATGCAGCAACATTTTATCAATGAATATAAAAACAATACTCCAAAAGTTGCACACTGTACTACGAAAAAAGTGCAATAATTTTTAGCAACGTTCCTATTAAGGGTTGCAAGCCTAAAGCCTTGATATTACTTGGTTTTAGGCTGTTTTTGTGTTTGTAGTACAACAATAAGAGGCTAAGAAATGCTAAGATTTTCAAAACCAAACAAAACAACACGAATAGAGTACATTGTCTTAAACTGTTGATATTACTGGGTTTATGAATGTTGTACTATTTGGAACGTTCCTTATTGTATGCAACCTATGCAACCTTTTTAACAGATTTATGTACCCTTTCAATGTAGTATTATGTGTTGTAAATACGGAGTACAACATAAGGAATATCAATCGTTTAATGCAGGAGCAGCAAGGGAAAGGCACTAAGTAACAGCCTAGTAAAGCCTAGTCTTACAACTTCATAAAACTTCATATCTATACTTACAAATGCTAACATTGAGGTTGAAAAAAGTTGAAGTTACAACCTAACAAAACCTAACATTATGTTGGTAAATGATAGTATTAATAAAGTATATAGGCTTAATAAGAAAGGGTTTTATCTGATTAGTAACGTTCCTTTTCAAATAGTAACGTTACCAAAAGGAAAAAGAATATTGACACGATAAAAAAGGCTTATAATTAAACTACTAAAATAATACATTGACTCGATAAAAAAAAGAGAAGAGGCGTAATAAATACCCCTGACTTTCTAAAATTTTGCAAAAATTGTGTAACTGCTTGTGGGCCATCTGCATCGATCTAAAAATAGAAGGCTACCCCTTTACCCAATTAAATAAAAATAATCTATCCTCTTCGTACAGATAACTATAATAAAAAGAGTGCCGTAAATTTCAAGCACCCTTCTAAAACTTTCTATAATCGATTTTAATGCACTTTAATTTATTTTAATGCAATTATACCTTTTTACATTTTGTTGCTCTTAAATCGAATCTGAGAGCAATAGATTTATTGATTATATAAAACTTTTATTTTTTATTAACTACAAAACCATTCTGTTCATTTAGCCACTTGGCTTCCTCTTCACATTTTTTAATTAAGACAATATTTTCATTTTTAATTGTGTATTCTTCTGTTGTCTTAAAGTCCTCTCCAATCGCTTCAATTTCATTTTTTAAAGCATCTGCAATAAGTCCATACAATAAGGCATGAACACTCTCAAACTCTCCGTATTGGCTTTTTAAAGTGTCACGTATTTGTATAAACATTTCATCTGGTATATCATCAAATACATAAATAGTGTTTATCCAATGATATTTGTTTTCAACATACTCACTACTACCATCATATTTTGTTTGTAATATCATATGCTCTTCATTATCGTTAATGCGGTGGTCTACTATATCCCAGTAATAAAGTGTAGTCAAAAGTAATTGTTTATTCCTTGGTTTACCATCAATCCTATAAGATCCGCACAAATATATTTTATATTTCCATTTTGGTTCCCTTGGAACTCTTGTGTAATTGCCTTTATGGTCAAATTTCCAACTTTGCTCATACCACTTATCACCATTAAATATGTTATTAGATAAATTTACCGTAGGGAATAACCTCTCCCCTCTATCCCTTATATTCATAGGCAACTTATGGACCTCTTCTTTTCGTATATTCAAATACATTTAAATCCTCTCCTTTGTAGTTACTTAATGCCATAATGGGTAACTACTTAACTAAATGTAGTTACCTACTTACATAATAGGTAACTACTCATTTTATTAGTTTTAAAATTCAAAACTCTCTGCTCCACCTGCTACGGCATACATAACTTCTTTTAATTTCTCTTTAGCCTCTTCCTCAGTGTCAAAAGCATCCATAAAATATCCATTGTTAGTATGTAAACAATATATTATTTCACCAGGTTTATTGTACTTAAATTCACCATTTCTATAATATCTGACAACACTATCTGTTTTAGTTACTCCAAAACCTGTTGCCTCTGTCATTCTTAATCCATCTTTTGATAAACAATACATAAAACTATTCCCCCTATACCTCTGGCATTAAATATGTTTGATTGTTAGCCACACACGCTGCTATTTCATTGATTATTTCTTTTGCTCTTTCAAGATCTTTGTAAATACCTAAAACTTGCTTTTCCTTTGTCCAAACCGTAACACTAGGAACTATCAAAACTGCTACAACCTCATAACCATCAATTACAGTCTTATCTGCTGTAGATAATTCTACGTTGCAGATTTCACGAATCGTAACAAATGTTGTCTCTAATACTGTTTTTTTATCTTGGCTCAAAATTATCATAAATTATCTCCTTTATTTCAAAACACCTAATCTTATCATATAACATATTTAATTATTTTTATAATTTATATAATTATATTATACATCTTTTTGATTATAATATCAATAATTTTATGCTAATATTGAAATATACTGGTCCAATTAATTACGATCATCTGCTGAAAGGCTACCTCTTCCCCCTTAAAATTTAGGGCGTAGAGGAGAGTTTCTTGACACTATAACGCGTGAGAGGGAAATCAACAGATGCAATTAGTAAGTAAACTTTGATGCACTTTCCAATTAAAAAGAAATATCTAGTCTTATGACAGGTTGGTCTAATAATGACAATATGATATTTTAACTTGTCATACTCATAAACCCTTGATAATACTAGGTTTGTCAATAATAAAAAATACTTGATGACAAGAATGACAAGTTTTTGCCTATTGTTTATATATATACATATGTATTATATGTATTTTACATATGACTTTTTCTTTTTTACATATATGTATATATATCTTTAACTTGTCATACTTGTCATAGTATATAAAAGAATATAGTAATACCAACGTATATAAGAATGACAGGTTGCAAAATAACTTGTCAGTTACTTGTCACAACCTGTCATGAATAAAGATAGATTTTATTTTTTAAATGGAAAAACATTGTCAGATGCTTCGCAAAAATCCTCTTCTGCTTTACTTATTATTCCAATTCCCTTCCAGAATCTCATAACAGAAGTTCTTCCCTGTTCAAAGCCTTTTTCTTTCATTTTGATACCAAACTTTGTAGAGGTCATTTCTCTTTCTCCTGTGGCTATACACCACCTATTATACGCATCATAAAGTTGAGTTGTTGAAGCATATTTGTCTTTATCTATTAAGCAGCATTCATCAATAAAGTTTTGTAGTATATCCATTTCTGATTTATAGGCATCAACTGCCGCTTTAACTTTTTCAGGTACTTTAATACCTTCATGCTGCCATTTTAAGCAACCTTCTATAGCCCAATTTAGAATACCATCAATTTCAGGTAGTAAAAATTCTTCAAAGAAGAGGTCATTTTTTTCATTATCTGGTATAGTATACTCAAATGGTATAAGCCTAACTCTTCTCCATATACCTAAATTTGAACCTTTTATTTTAGGCTTTTCATTTGTTCCTATCCATAATTTAAACTGGGGAATAAGGTCAAATTCTTCTCCGTAGAGGAAACGTACTGCAACTGGATCACCACCAGTCAAACTTTTAACCAGAGATTCATCAAAGGTTTGGTTATCATTTAATTCTGAAGCCCAAACAAATCTTGAACCTTTTAGTTTTGCTAAGTCACCTCTAGCACCTTCGTCATTTTTTCTAATCATTAAAGAAGATCCTTTTAATGTTTCAGCATAATCGCCCTCAATATGCTTTATAGTTTTTAAGAATGTACTTTTACCATTGGCACCACCACCATAAAGCATATAGAAGCACTGTTGTGTTGTATCTCCTGTTAAAGAATAACCTACAGTTCTTTGAATGTAATCTATTAATTCAGTATCACCCATGAAAATCCTATCCAGGAATTTAAGCCAGTTTGGACATTTAGCCTCTGGATTATATTCTACCGGTGATATTTTGGTTATAAGAGCCTCTTTGTCATGTGGCATTAATATGCCTGTTTTAAGATTGAGCATTCCACTTTGACAGTTAAGAACATAAATATCTTTATCGAGAGTCTCTTCTTTAACTGCTACACCCCACTGGCTCTTTGTTTGATTTATCATTGCTTTGATTCGGCTATCATTTTCGCTTTTTATTACAAATGATTTTACTTGTTTCTTTAAAGCCTTCTCGTATTCATCATAATCGTCTAAGAGTTCTGCCTCTTCTTGTATTTTTCTTATTACCTTTTTGGCCATTCTATCTATGTTTCCTGACTTATCTAAAGCCCACTTTCTGCCGCTCCATATATACCATTTATTTCTGTCGAAACTGAATTTTATTAATCCACCATAAGAGTGAATAAGTCTCTCAGCATTACCAACATCACTAAAATTAAAATCAAAAATTCCTTTTTCTGTATTGTTTAAGTCTTTAGTACCTAGTTGCTTTATATATTTTTCTAAATCCTCCTTAAGCCCTTGCTTATCAGAGGTTAACCACTGGTTTAAATCCTTATTTTGTGTTATAATAAATGTATCGAATTGAATGTTTTTGAGTGCTTGCAGTCCTTTTTTTATGTTAAGGTTCATGCCCTGACCTGCACTATCTGCATCACCTGCTAAAATAAAGGTTTTCTCTTTGAGAAGGTCTTTATTTTTTTTAACTAATCCTATAAAGGCCTTAACATTATTAGTTGAATTTATAGACATAGCATTATATCCTAATTCCTCCAAGGATAAAGCATCTGCCCAACCTTCTACCACAAATATATAACGGTCAGTTAGTGAAGGATCTTCAAGGTAACGGCTATTAAATATAGCAATAGAATAGCCTTTCAAGTTATGAACCTTATGCACCTTACTCTTTACCCACGTTGGAGCAGGAATTTCATCATTCCTCCTAGGTAAAATATAATAACATTTACCTGCTGCATCAAGGCATGGTATAAAGTATTGATATGTTTTGTAAAAGTCATTTTTCTTTTCTGCTAATGCACCCGCAGCGGTATCATTAACATAATTAAGACCTCTCTCATGGTATCCTAATTTATACTTTCTTATAATATCCTCTGAAAGACCTCTACTTTTAAAATAATTAGTTGAATTAATGTTTTTATGAAGTTCCTCTGCTACATTTGTAAAATCATAGGTACGCTTTGGATTAGGAGTAGCTGTAGCAGAGGAGTTATTATTTTTAACTGGTGTAAAGTCTGCTCTGGCTACTCCTGCCAAATCCTTAGTCTTTTGTATAGCCTCACTTAAATTTAAATTTTCATGTTCTTGAAGAAAGTCTACTATAGTACCACCACTACAACATCCACTCCTAGAACAATAAGAGTTAGTATCTTTATATACGTCAAAATGGTCATTTCTGCCACAAATAGGGCATGGGTTTATTCTGCTATATGGCCCATCTTTATCTCGCCCTTTATATACAATTTTTCCACCTGCATTATGTAGTATATAATCCAATAGATCTATTTTGCTTTTGCTTGATTCTAAGTCATAATCTTTATTTGTCATAAGTCCACCACCTCCTGAACAAAGTTCTAAACTGTTGCTTGATTAGAAGCAGCGGCTTTATTTTTCCAATAATTTTCTCTAATCTTCTTAACTTTTTCGGGATTGTTTTTGTACCATTCACGTTGTCTTTCGTTGATTTTTTCTCTGTTCCTCTCCCTGTAAGCCCTCATATATTCTCTTCTTGCTTGTACTGCATCTGATGTCATTAACATCATCTCCTCTCTTTATTTGAGAAAAGAAAAAAGAGTTATGGATCAATTAACCCAAAACTCTTTGACGCTTTAAAACTCTATATAAAAACAACAATAATATACACGTTAGTATAAAATTCAGTGCGTTGTACATAATTATAATTATATTTAAATACTTATAATCATACTGAACTTCTTTATTAATTTGTAAATAAATTTTTATATTTCCTATATTTCTTATGTTTATTTATTTACAAAGTGTCCGGTATAGTGATAAAATAAAGTTGTCCAAAACGTAAAGATACTGTATTTACGTTTTTAAATAGTCAATTGACAACTTTATCTTAGGTTTGTAAGGTTGTTTTTTTATTAAACTTATGTTTCAATAAGTTTCAATAAGTTTCAAAGGTTAGGTTTTTAAGGTTGAATCTAATCCACACGATAGCCCATGCAACATGCTGGTAACATGTTGATTCCATGAGGCTATTTTTCTTTTTTCCGTTCTCTATTTTAAGTATAGCATATTTCCTATACTTTCTATATTCACTATTTTACCAAACTAACTAATACTATTCAAGTAATTATCCACATTAAATATTTAATTCTTCAGAAAAAACATTATTAATAGATAATTCTCGACATAGTTATTATGTTTAGTGTGTTTATTATATTTTTAATATAACACAATTTCAAGTTTTCGTTCAGGAATTTTAATATTATTTATAAATTTATTTTTTTAAGCCAGTTTAAAGAAGGACAGCGGAGAGGAACTATTTTACTATTCCAATTAAAAAAAATAAAGCCTGCTATAAACAGACTTTTCACCCAATTATTCGTATGTAAAAATACTAACATTTACTAACTTTGGAGTTTAAAATAGTGTCTACGTTTGTGCAGTGTTGGCCTATATATCTTCACCGACCTACTCTCTCATTAAGCCTAGTATTATCAACATTTTTAGTATTTTTCATATTAACTTTACACTTTACATTTATATATGACAATCCGACACATTTGCACATAAAAAATTGCCCTTACATTTTAGTATTTACTACCCTCAACTCTAAAAAAATTATAGAAAATGTGGAGTCCATTTACTGCTTTTGAGGTTAAGCAACTTTTGGGGGAATTTTAAATTATTTAACCTGGTTATATATCTCAATCAAGGCCTCTATAGATTCTTTATTCTTATCAAAATATAAACCTACAGATTCCTCTACAATAGTGCTTAGATCCTTGTCACTCATACATAATTTTAAGAGATTAAGCCTCTGTATAGTTGTATCTGAGAGCATAAAACTTCTCTTAGACCTTATTTCTTTAATCGGAGTATCCT
>JAJXWJ010000082.1 GCA_021781655.1 Bacillota bacterium
CATCTTTGCATCCAAGTTCCATTCCCAAATAACATCATTTACAGCTTGAATAGCCTTAATATAGGCATCTCTCTCATATATATCATTTTCCATGACAAAACCCCCTATATTGCAATTTCATATGTAATGTCAAAAAATTTCAATGAACTTAAAAGATACTGAATTGAAAAAACAATTTTTCATACAATTTATCTTTCGCAAAGGGTATCCTATTTTTAACTTTTATGTAAGCCCCATTAATCGTCTTTTATTTATAACTTTAGTACATTATATAACTATTTATAAAATTTGCATAGTCAGTATTCAAAATATTCTCTCTAATTTCTATAACTTTTTTCTATTATTTACATTATTATAAGTTAAATTTAAATTTAGCATGATAATTTTTTTATATTTTTACTGTTTTTGTATTTTGTTTCTTATAATAAATCATTTTATTATTTGGAAATTTATAAAGTTATATCCCTTTTTTATAACTTATCAACCATTATTTTATATGAAGGTTTTAATGTAACAAAAACCGCTATTAAAATGGCTACAGTAATCATAATTATTATGTTATCAATTGCAGCTACGCTAGCAAATTTCAATTTGGAAAAGTACAAAATAGAAAATCCTGCACCTAAAAAGCACATAAGGATAGTTCCAACTACTATACCTCCTACTGTATAACCTTGAATTTTAAATTCATTTCCGTGTATTTTTGGATTTGCAATATTAAACAGTATAAGAAAAATTGAAATAAAAAATATATTAAGAAGATTAAATTGTAAATGTTTATGTTTTGGTAAAAAAAGAGTTGTTGCAAAATAATGCGACAACTCCGTCTTTTAAGTATCATAATCTTTACTATATTATATTTCTCTCACAATAAGCCTTCAAAGAATATAAATAGGTAGCTATATTTAATAATATATATATCGCTATACCAATAATTAATCGTTCTACATTAAACATATCAAATAGCTTAACTACAAATGTTATTCGTGCAAATAAAATTATCAAAACAAAAACTACTATAATAAAAAAAATATATTGCAACGTATTTAAAAATACAAACAGAAAATTTAGTAAACTTAATATTATCGTTAAATTTAAAAATTCATTTCCTGCTTCAAAAATATTTCCCAGGAAAATGCCTTTCATTATACTAACTATAATAATATAGGTAAGTCCAATAAAGTTATTAAATACTAGGATAGACTTAGTAAAATATTGCTTTGATATTTTTGTGCTATAAATGAACTTTTGAAACTCCTTAGTGCCTGTGCTAAAATGGCAAATTCCTAATATTATTACTATTAATCCAGCCAACATAAAGCTATCAAAAAATAAACCAATTAAACTAAAAAAAAATGCTGAGCATATAGTCTTTATTACCGATGATTTATTATGACATAGTAATATCATATTTAAACCTTCTTTTATTTCTGTCATGGTTTCCACCTCTTTTTTATTAATATAAGTGCTATAAAATAAGTTATAAAAATAAATAAGACAGTGGCAAAAATAAAAGCTAAAATCGTATCTGGAGCCTCAACAAAAATTTTAAATTTTTCAAACCCAATACTATTACTTTGTCCAAAAAAAGTGTACCACACTTGAGGTGCGTAAAATCCTTCCACAAATTTTGAGCCAAAACCTAAATAAAAGGCTGTTGGTATAGCTCCATTAAAATGATATATTATTCCTTCTTTTAAAACTATCATTGGAATTATAGTCACTACGGATAACACCAATCCAATAAGCAGTAAGTATATAAATATGTAAAAACTGAAAGGATAACCTTTAATAACAATGGACAACATAACACCGCTTACTGCATAATAAATACAATAACAAATTATTGCTACAAATATATTTATTATTATTGTATTCTTCAACCTTTTATAAGCGCTTGGTATGCTCTTTACAAACTTTTTATACTCCTTATTATCATCTCTAAATAACTCTATAGGATTAATAATATAATAGTATATGAGTATTATCGATAATATTTCCATTACAAAATATATTTTTTCTTTTAATATTGGTAAAAATATTATTGTACCTGCAACATTAAAAAAAATGTAGTCAAAAAGCATTATAAACCTTGCTTTTACTTTTACATTGAAAAATCTATAGCTATTAAAAATTTCTCTAATCACTATTTTTCGCCTCCTTCAATAGCATTATAACTATCTGCTGAAGATTAGGTTTCTCATAAATAATATTTTCAAATTCATTTAATTTATGGATGTTTTCACATAATGTTATACCTTCAAAACCAAAGCCATTTAATCTAATATCCAATAAAAATGGCCTTATATCGCTAATATCTGTACTGTCTCCTCTAACGATAAAATACTTTTCTTTTAAATCCTCTACAAATGTATTTATTCCTCCTAAATTTCAATTAATGCCTTTAACATATCTACTAATTCTTCTTCTGAAACCTTAGCTATTTTACTGCATTGTATTGCATTTAAAAGATGCTGCTCTAGCATCCTTAGATGCTGTTCTCTCACCATTTCATCGTCCTGTTCATTAATGTAGTAGCCTTTTCCCTGCTGTGAAGTTATAAGGCCTTCTTCTTCTAAAATTTTATATGCCTTCATAGTAGTTATTACACTTATTCTTAAATCTGCTGCTAGTTGCCTTATAGATGGTAGAAAATCGCCACCTTTTAACTCTCCCTTTAAAATTTTTTCTTTAAATTGATCACTTATTTGCTTATATATAGGCTCTTTTGAATTTTGATATATTTTCATTTTCATAGCCTCCACTGTTTATGTGTTATATTAACAGTTTATACTGTTGATATAACATTGTCAATAAAAAAAAATGCGGCTGCCTCGTTAGCATATTTTCTTATGCTAATGTGACATCCACATTTTTTTATTTCTATTTTTTTAAAAGTTTTGTTAATGCGTAACCAAGTCCTAATACAATAGCTCCAATTATAGCGGCTATAAAAATGCTTTTAAGTAGTTTAAACACAAAGTTGATTATTATTAAGATTATAATTATAGCTAGTATATAACGAATTATCTTCATCTTTTGCCATCCTCCTTAATATTTAATCTTTCTAAAACTATATTATAGCCTTCAGCACCATAATTAAGACACTTGTTAACCCTGCTTATAGTTGCAGTACTTGCACCTGTTGTTTCTCCGATATCCGTATATGTATGCTTTTGAAGTAGCATTTTAGCTACCTGTAGCCTTTGCTCAATTGCTTTAATTTCATTGATTGTACAAATATCTTCAAAAAATCTATAGCATTCTTCTCTATTTTTTAAAGTCAATATGGCATCAAACAAAAAATCCATTTGTTCATTTTCAAGTTTTGATTTGAAATCCGACATGTTTTTCATCCCCTTTATTACACTTACTAAATTTTATCATTGTATTGATATAAATACTATAATAATTTTAAAAAAACAAAAACAGCCCTTTGGGGAAGAGCTGTTTTAAATAATAAATAAAAAGGGGGCTTAATTCCTTTTATTTATCTCACTTGACAATTATATAAAATTAACAAAAATAATGCAAGTATTTTTTGCAATTATTAAAAAATAAAATAAAAACAGCCCGAAAATTATCACTTTAATAATTCTATTTCCTTTTCATTTAATTCTCTATACTCTCCTTCTTTTAGAGAGCTATCTAGATTTATTAAACCAAAGCTTATCCTCTTTAAATAAACTACTTCCTTATTTCTGCTTAAAAACATTCTTTTAACTTGATGAAACTTTCCTTCTTGAATAGTAACCTTAACAGATGAACCATTTTCATCACTTTTAATAACTTCAAGCAAGGCTGGCATACACTTATAGCCGTCATCAAGCACTATCCCCTCTTTAAATGCGTAGATGTCTTCCTCATCTACTTGCCTATTTATTTCTGCATAGTAAACCTTATCCACATGCCATTTTGGAGAAATTAATTTATGATTTAGTTCTCCGTCATTAGTTAAAATAAGGAGTCCTACCGTATCTTTATCCAGTCTTCCTACTGGAAAAGGCTCAAAACTTTTATGGTATTCACTTAACAAATCTATTACCGTTTTATCATAATTGTCGAAGGTTGCTGAAACCGTTCCTTTTGGCTTATTCATAAGCAAATAAATAAATTTTCTGTAATTAATAGCTTCACCATTAATTTTTATTTCATTTATTTTGACATCAACCTGTATATCACTGGATTTAATCTTTTTTCCATCCACTTCTACATAGCCACTTTTTATTAATTTTTTAACATCTTTTCTAGAGCCATAGCCTGAATTGGATATTACCTTATCTAGTCTCTCCAAAGTTTTTTCATTCCTTTATATTTTTTTAACCTTCCACGTAAAATTAAAGATGAATAGTGAAATTCACTATCCATCAATATTAAACTAATTTACTCATATTATTGTAATAGGAAGATACTTTACTTACATAATCTCTAGTTTCACTTGGAAGCTTTTCCATATCTCCTCCGCTGTTTTGAACAGCACCTGGCCCTGCATTATAAGCTGCAATTGCTAATTTATTACTTCCAAATGTATCTAATAGACTTTTTAAATATTTAGTTCCTCCATCTATATTTTGATTTATATCATATGGATTTGTTACTCCTAATTCGCTTGCTGTTCCTGGCATAAGCTGCATCAAACCCATAGCTCCTGCACTTGAAGTAGCATCAGGATTAAAATCAGATTCCTGCTCCATTACTGACATAATTAAATTTTTATCTACACCATATTTTTGGGATGCGTTATTCACAGCTTGATCAATTGCTGAATTTCCCGAACTAAAATTGCTATTACTAGCATTTGAAGAACCATTGTTGTAGGTTAACGGTCCTAAATAATTGTTACCAGACAAATTTAAGTTTCCTAAGGATTGTAATTCGCTTAAGGCTCCTAAATTGTTTAAACCATCTAATCCACTAGTACTACTTGAGCTATTCAACCCATTCAAGGCACTAAGACCATTTAAACTATTTAATCCGCTTGTGCTATTTAAGCCACTAAGAGCACTTAAACCGCTAAGACTGCTCAAAGAACTTAGATCGCTTGAACCGCTTGAATTACTTGAGCTTCCATCAAGACCACTACCTAAAACACTAAGCAATGCTGTCTCAGCACTATTTGGTGTAGAATTTCCATTTTGAGATGAAGCTACTAACCCTTGTAAAATCGTATCAAAAGCACCAAGCTGATCGGTACTACCAAAATCGCTGCTTGAACTATCATCGGAACCTCCGATCATGCCTTCATTTCCAATTGAATTTAAAACTGAAGCCATAAGCTCGTATTGAAGTGAACTGCTAATTCCATTAGTAGACATTGAACCACCTCTTATTTTCGTTTTATGCTATATCGATTATTATACAACTTTATAATTTAATTTTCTACTTCAAATTCAAAAATAGAATAATCTTCATAACTAATTCTCTTTAACTGACTTTTTGCCAATACTAAAATTTTATACTTTCCTTTTGTAAATGGAATAAAACTGTAAAAGCTTTTTCTACTGTATTTTTGGACTAATATCCAATCATTTTTTTCCATTAAATAAAATTCATATTCTACTTCTTTACCACCATTGCTACTAACTGAAAAGCTTATAACTTCATTCACTTTAGCTTCAGCCTTGTCACACTCGATTGTGGTATTAGTTACTGGCAAACCTTCATTTATAACGATTTTTATTTGCTTTTTACAGTCATAGTCTTTATTGCTTTTAACGTTTTTAGCATAAATTTCAACTGTATATATTCCTTCGTATCTTGGCTTTAATTTATATTTAACTGCATTTTCATAATTAGTTTCTTCTATTATTCTATTATTTACCTTTAAAATGAATTTATTCAAAATATTTGATGTATTTCTAGCGATTATATTTAGTTCTATAGTGTCACCAACAATATAATATTCATTGGAAGGTACCAAAACATAATCTATTTTAGCTGGAATATATTTTAATGCTGAAAAATACATAATATGCCTTGCATCATATTCTTTATTTGAAAATTTATCCTTTGCTCTTATTTCTAATTCAAAATCTCCTTCAAAATCAGGAGAGTAATTTACCCAATTACAAGAACCATAAGATATATTTTCCAATATCTTATCCTTTTCTCTAACTATAAAGCTATATTTAATTTCTGTTCCACCTTCTGCAATAGCCTTAATATTTACAATATCCCCAACTAAAATAAAATCTTTTTTATCTGCAATAACATCTTTTATTACTACCGGCTCTCTATTTACTTCATCTACTTCAAATTCAATAGTTTCTCTAGCCTCATAACCACCTTCAAAGGAACTATCCTTTACCATTAAGCTTATTTTGTATCTGCCTTTTTCCCTAGGTTTCCAGCAATATGAAGGTTTCTTTACATATCCACTATCCTCTTCATATTCTCCTGTTATAAGAAATCTATATAAAAGCTCATTTCCCCCGTTTACCGTAGTTTTTAAATTTATTTCTCTTCCTACCATTTGTGGAGATGTAACATCCGATGTAAAAACAACTATTTTAATCGGTTTATATTTTTTTACATTATAAATAATTAACGCTCTTTCATCATATTCGTTAATTGAATACATATCCTTTACCAAGCATAAAATTTTAAATTGGCCAAAACCTCTTTCAACATAACTAACAATTCTTTTAGTACTGTAGTTTTGAATGCATTCTGCTATTCCTTCTGCATTGATTTTTATAAATTTGTACAGTAATAATCTATTATCATCTGCCTCCACTTCAACTTCAAAGGTTAGTTCTGAGCCTTTTAAAAGTTCCTCGCTTATACATTTAAAATCTTTAATCTCAACCTTTTTGATTGGCAAAACATTAAACTTAACTTGCTCTATATCATCATAATTTTCTCTTGAATCGATTTTTTTGCACTGTACTACAAATTCCTGTTCACCAGTTTTGGTAGCTGTCCAAATCATGCTGTCATCTGGGCTGAAATCTTTTAATAATATCCACTTGTCATTTTCTTTTAAACTGTATTTATATAAAACACCTTTTTCGTCAGAAGCTACAACTGCCATTATTTTTTCTCCAAGGGTTACTTCTGTTCTGTCTAGATTGATATCTGTAATTATTTTATTTTTGTTCTGGTTTTCACCAATAGCGTACTCAGTTTTACTTATATAATTAAAGGTTTTTTGCTCATTTTCTCTCTTAGCTTGTACCATGATACTATAATTGCCATCTGCTTCAGGCTCCCACTGAGTTTTTGTTTCCCTTGAAAAATCTTGCAACACCATCCACTTGCCACCACTCCCAACAAAGAACTTGTACAAAAGTCCTTCCTCAACAATTTTGTCAACGGATATTAGTATTACACTACTTGTTTCAGTTTTACTTTTTTCATCAAATTTAATCCCAAATTCGTTCATTTTGTTTAACCACCCGCTTTTATATTACATATACTTATTATACTATAATCCCATTATTTGTAACAAGTTTTTTGTTTACATTTTATTATTTATCTAATATCATAATATTGAAACAATTTCAATTTGGTAAAATTTTAGGGAGGGTATTTATGAATATTATTAAGTCATCTGTAACCAGCTTTAACTCTATTGAATTTATCGTCGATGATTTTGACCACTTTATATTTGCCAACTTTATAGTAAAAAACAACAACAAAATACTAAAAATCAAATCAAGCAAAGTAAATATAAATAAAATAATTTTTACACTTGAAGCTACTATTGATATTAAATATGATTGTATACTATTTTACGACGAAAATATATACTCAAAATGTAATTACTTAAAACTTTTTTCTTCCAAGGAATTTAATGATAAATTTTATACCGATGAAAAACTAGGAGCAATTTATAATAAAAATTTCACTCAGTTTAAACTATGGTCTCCAGTTGCAGAAAAAGTAACCTTGTTAATTTATAATAATGGAGATATTACAGAGCCTGAAAAGCCAAAAAGATTTCCAATGGATTGCAAAAATGGCCTATTTAATATAACTGTTTATGAAGACCTAAAAAATAAATTTTATACATATGAAGTTAAAGTTTATGAACAGATTAATGAAACTATTGATCCTTATGCTATTTCTTGTGGCATTAATGGTCAAAGGGGAGCTATAGTGGATTTAAGTGATACAAATCCAGATGGTTTTGAAAACGATATTTCACCAAAAACAATAAACAACTTCACTGATGCCATTATTTATGAAATGAGTATTAGAGATATTACAAAAAATCCTAACAGCGGTGCTTTCCATAAAGGAAAATTTCTAGGATTATGCGAAGAGAATACTAAATCAACAATTAAAGAACCTACAGGCTTAGATTATATTAAAAATTTAGGAATTACACACCTTCAGATAATGCCAATGTTTGATTTTTCATACAAAAGCACAGATGAAAGAAATCCTATAGACTATAATTGGGGGTACGACCCTCAAAACTATAATATTCCAGAAGGTTCTTACAGCACAGACCCATACACCCCCATTACGAGAATACGAGAATTAAAAGAAATGATTCAAACTGTCCATAAAAATGGAATATCAATAAACATGGATGTTGTATACAACCACATGTATGGCGAAAAAGATAACTGTTTTGAAAAAGTATTTCCTGGTTACTATTTTAGACATATTGAAGATGGAACACTTAGCAATGGAAGCATGTGCGGAAATGAAACCGCCTCAGAAATGCCGATGATGAGAAAATTCATAATAGATTCTGTCCTTTATTGGGCTAAGGAATATCACTTAGATGGCTTCAGGTTCGATTTAATGGGTTTACACGATATACAAACAATGAATATATTAAGAAATGAACTATATAAACTCAATAGACCTATTATGATGTACGGCGAAGGTTGGGATCTTCCATCGTCTTTGCCTTCTGAATTAAGGGCTTCAAAAAACAATGCAGAAAAAATACCAGAAATAGGTTTCTTTAACGATAGAATAAGAGATGTCTTAAAAGGCAATGTGTTTCAAAAAAGCGATCAAGGCTATATTAGCGGAAAAGAAAATCTTGAAAATGAAATTAGAATTTGTGTCCGTGGCTCTATAAAAAATGATGGCTCTTTTGTTTCACCAATACAGTCGATAAACTATATTACTTGTCATGATAATAATACTTTATGGGATAAACTTATTCTTACAAATGGTTTTGAGCCTGAAGATGTTAGAATAGAAAGACAAAAGTTTTCTTTAGGCATTATTTTAACTTGTCAAGGCATACCTTTTTTTCAAAATGGTATGGAGTTTTTGAGATCAAAACAAGGCATAGAAAACAGTTATAATTCACCAGATTCTATTAATTCCGTGGATTGGGATGTAAAAGATAAATATATTTTTGTTACCGACTATATTAAGAACTTAATAAAGATCAGAAAAAAACATCCTTCTTTTAGACTAAGTACCTTAGAGGAAATTACTAATAAATTGCAATTTTTATTGGATGTCCCTAGAAATGTAGTAGCTTTCACAATAAAAAACGATGATAAACTAGAAGCTTGGAAAAATATTTTGGTCATATATAACGCAAATAGAAATGCAGTTAAAATAAACTTACCAAACTTAAAATGGAATCTAGTAGTTGATAAATACATCATTGACGAAAATACTATAGAAACCTGTACAAATAACTATACTGCAGAAGGTATTAGTATTAGTATTTTGTACAGTGTTTAAACTTAATAAACGTGAAACATATTATAAGCCAAAACTCATAATATGTTTCACGTTTCTGAATCTTTTATAAGCCTTTCAAGATTATAAAATAGCCTCTCATCATCTTCGTTATTTCTTTTTTTAGGATTGGACGTTTTCTTTCCGCTTTTTCTTGCTTTGTGACTTAAATGCCTTTCAAATAAAAGCCTATCGATATTTTCATTACTGTAGATATATCCTTTTGGGCTAATTGCAAAGGCCTTTTTTGAAAGCACCATAGCAGCTACACCAAAATCTTGGGTTACCGCAATATCTAAAGCTTTAATTTCATTTGCTATTTTCATATCTACGCTTTGAAAATGACTATCTGCATAAATTATTTTAGAGTAATCACTATTCAATATATGATTTACATCACAATACATTATAACTTCTAAATTATATTTTTTGCCAATGTTTTCTATTATATGCTTGCCCGGACAAGCATCTGCATCAACCAAAATTCTCATATTCCCTCCAAAAGCACATAGGTTTAAATAAAGCTGCCTATATAATAAGCAGCTTTATTTTTATTAATCATTTAATTTTTGTTCAAGCTCTTTCTTTAATTGTTCATATCCTGGTTTTCCAAGAAGTGCAAACATGTTTTTCTTATAAGCCTCAACACCTGGTTGATTAAATGGATTTACACCAAGTAAATATCCGCTTATTCCACATGCCTTTTCAAAGAAGTATATTAAATATCCAAAATAATATGGTGTTAACTCTGGGATACTTACTATATTTACAGGCACTCCACCATCATTATGTGCAAGAACTGTACCTCTAAATGCTTGCTTGTTAACAAAATCAATAGTTTTTCCAGTAAGGAAGTTTAAACCATCTAAATCTTCTGAGTCTGTTCCTACAGTAATTTCTTTTCTAGGCTTTTCAACATTAATAAAGGTTTCAAATATGTTTCTTGAACCTTCTTGAATAAACTGTCCAAGAGAATGTAAATCAGTAGAAAAATCTGCTGCTGCAGGGAAAATTCCTTTTTGGTCTTTTCCTTCACTTTCTCCAAACAATTGTTTCCACCATTCACCAAAATAATGAAGTGAAGGCTCAAAGTTAGCTACTATTTCAATAGCCTTTCCTTTAGCATAAAGTGCATTTCTTACTGCTGCATATTTATAACAATCATTCTTTTCAATATCTTTTTCTTTATAAGCTTCTCTTGCTGCTGCTGCACCTTTCATTAATTCATCTATATCGATGCCTGCTGCTGCAATAGGAAGCAATCCAACTGCAGTTAATACTGAGTATCTTCCACCGGTGCTGTCAGGAACTACAAAAGATTCATATCCTTCCTTTGTAGCAAGAGTTTTTAAAGCTCCTTTTTTAGCATCAGTAGTAGCATAAATTCTCTTTCTTGCTTCTTCCACACCATATTTTTTTTCTAAAAGTTCTCTAAAAATTCTAAATGCTATTGCAGGTTCTGTTGTTGTTCCAGACTTTGAAATAACATTTACTGAAAAATCTTTGTCTTTTATAACTTCAATAAGATCTGAAAGGTATGTAGAACTAATATTATTTCCACTATAATATATTAATGGACTTTTTCTTGTATCCTTATCTAATGCTGAACTAAAGGTATGTGATAAAGTTTCAATTGTCGCTCTAGCTCCAAGATATGAACCTCCAATTCCAATAACAATTAAAACATCTGAATCGTTTCTAATTTTTTCTGCTGCCTTTTTAATTCTCTTAAATTCATCTTTATCGTAATCTACAGGAAGATCAACCCAACCTAAAAAATCATTTCCTGCACCAGTTCCATTATGAATCAACTCATGAGCAACATTAACCATCGGCTGTAAACTGCTAATTTCATGATCAGCTAAATATGGTTTGGTGTTTTTAATATCAAGACTTATACTATTTGACATATTTTGTGCCTCCTTAAATTTAATAATTATAGCTCATACTAAGAATTTTATTATATTTCATCAAATAAATCAAGTTATATAGGCAAAAGTTAATGACAGTTTATGTAAAATCATTAATTATTTCATCTAAAAATTTTTTTTATTTTTTTATTGTTAAAAGTTTGACAAGTGAAACAACCTGTTATATAATAGAGTTAAGAAATTGATACACACAAATTTATTTTTTTATAATCGATTGGAGGAATTGTAATGGAAAAAGTTATAAATGTTAAGAAAGTTATTGGTGAAGAGTTCTCTTGTGAAGATGCATTACTATTGAAAAGAGATATATTAAATTCAAAAGATGCTGTTACTGTACTAGATTTCGATGGTATTTCAGATGTCCCAACTACTTTTTTCTATAATCTTTTTTCAGAACTTCTATATACTTCCAATAGAACAGAAGCCTTTGAAAAGATTAAAGTTAAAAACCTTATTACTATGGATAATTACAATAAAGTTGTTCTTGGAACAGCTGTTATGTAATATATAATCATACACCTTTTTAAAAGCTTGTAACTCATGTTTACGAGCTTTCTTTTGACTTTTTTTTAACAATATTGTTACCGTTTACTCTGTTGATTTCATTAACATTTAGCAATATTAACATTTATTTCATATATATTTACCTCTCATTACTATTAATTTTATTACGATATTCTTTTGGAGAAATTCCCATAACCTTTTTAAATTGCCTCGTAAAATAATTACTATCTAAAAAACCACATTCATAAGCTATTTCAGAAATTTTATAGTTATTTTTTTTCAGTACTATACAGGCATGTTGAATTCTAACTCTAATCAAATAATTAATAGGTGATGTATTATAATGCTCTTTAAATATTCGGTTAAAATGTCTCATTGAAAGTCCTGCCTTTTCCGCTAAAACCTTCAAACTAATTTCTTCTTTAAAATTATTTTCAATATAATTTATTACACTTACCATAGTAATTAAATTTTCATTAAATATGTTGTCATTAAAATCGTATTTTCTAGATAGTAAAACTATAAGTCTCATAAAACTTGAATATACAATGGTCTTATACCCTTTATTTTTATTTTCATATTCTTCAACCATATCTAAGATAAGCTCTTTTATTTCATCAAATTCAGATAAACTTAATTGAAGTCTGCTCTTAAATTCCACTTCTCTAGCAAGAGTAGGTTCTATAATAAAAAGTGCATTATAACCCTTTAATTCCTTTAAATCTTTTGCTGACAAAATCAAATCCTTTGGTTTATACATAATATTGCAAATTTTAAAATCATGTGCATTCTCATATCCATGAAAAGTATTTTTATTTATTACAAACACATCACCTTTTTTTATTAAATATTTTTCTGAGTTTACAAGGTGATCCGCTGTTCCACTTAAAACAATTACTAATTCAGAAAAATCCACATGATAATGTATTGGCATATAATATTCATGTTTACCAAGCTGTATAAAAAAAGAAAAGTCTGTATCCTCTGTAAAATTACTTAACTGTATATATTCCATACTAACCTCCACTTACAAATTTATTTCTAAACTTTTTTGTCTATATAATGCTATAAATTGTCTCAAAAATCAAGGTTTATTATACTTTTTATGTACTATAATAACATTAATAACTAAAATATTCTATACTAGTTCAAGAAATTAATGATAATTAGCAAAATATAGCCATAAAATTTCTATATTTGGAGGAGCAAAATGAAATATAATAATCCAGTTATAAAAGGTTTTTATCCTGACCCTAGCGTATGTAAAGTTAATAATACTTTTTATCTTGTATGCAGTTCTTTTCAGTACTTTCCTGGAGTACCTATTTTTAAAAGCAAAGATCTTATAAATTGGAAGCAGATAGGCCATTGCTTAACAAGAAAAAGCCAAATTCAATTAGACCAGGTTAATAGCTCTGGCGGAGTTTTTGCACCAACTATTAGATACAATAATGGACGCTTTTATATGGTCACTACTAATGAAACAGAACAAAAAAATTTTTATGTATGGACAAATAATATTTACGGTGAGTGGTCTGAACCGATTTTTGTTGAGCAAGGAGGGATAGACCCTTCCTTATATTTCGAAGACGATAAAACATATTTTATGAGTAACGGCTCAGATGAAAATGGAGTTAGCAGTATATTTCAGTGTGAAATCGACATTGAGACAGGTAAAAAGCTCACTCAAAGTCTTCCAATTTGGCAAGGCACTGGCGGCAGATATCTTGAAAGTCCTCATCTTTATAAAATCAATGGTATGTATTATATTATGGCTGCAGAAGGCGGAACTGAATATGGACATATGATAACTTATGCACGTGGCAAATCATTAAATGGCCCTTTTGAAGCTTATAAAAATAATCCTGTTTTAACAAATCGTAATTTAGGTGGCTATGAGCTTCAGGGTATGGGTCATGGAGACTTAATTGAAGATAATAGCGGCAATTGGTGGATACTTCATCTCGGTTTTCGTCAAATTGGTCAGTGGACAACCTTTCACCACCTTGGACGTGAAGTTTTCTTAACTCCAGCAACTTTTGATAAAGATGGATGGTTTTCTGCAGGCTATAAAGGCACAACCATTAAAAGTTTTGAAGTTGAAAACATTCATAGGCAAATTGTTCAAAATGAAAAGAAATGCGATACCTTTTCAGATACTAAATGGAATTTAGATTGGATTCATCTTCGTTTATCTCATCTTGAAAATTATATTTTTGAAGAAAACAAATTAAAACTTAAAGGAACATCTATTAATTTAGATATGGCTGATTCTCCAACCTTTATAGGAATACGTCAAAAAGATTTTAATGCAAATATATCATGTGATATATGCATTTTTGATGGTGAAGCTGGGATAACATTATATATGGATGAAAATCATCATTACGATTTAGCTATTCAAAGGTGTGAAGATAGTTATAAAGTAATCCAAAGACTTAACATTGGCGATATTAAATCTATACAAAACACTGTTCCACTTGAATCTAATAATAATGCCTCGCTTGTTATACATGCTAATAATGATTTTTATGATTTTAATATAATTTTAGATGGAAAAGAAATTAAGCTTGGCAAAGCTCAAACTAGATACCTTTCATCTGAAGTTGCTGGAGGCTTTACTGGAGTTGTTATAGGTTTATATTGCTGTGACTCTAAAAAATCAGAATATGCTCAATTTACAAATTTCAAATGTGAATATTTTTAA
>JAJXWJ010000083.1 GCA_021781655.1 Bacillota bacterium
CCTGCTAAATGCTACGCATTACGTAGGATTACAACCTTAGGAAAATTTGAGGTGATACCATTTTCAGAGGGAAAGAAAAAATCCTTTGGTGGCAAAGCCTCAAGGATTTTTCGAAAGGATTAATAAAAATAAAAATGAGGTGATTGGATAAAATGAAATTTTTGATTGTAGGAAGCGGTGGAACTGGGGGAAGCATAGGAGCTTTTCTAGCTGAAAGTGGACAAGATGTAACTTTTATAGCAAGAGGCAAACATTTAGAGGAGATAAACAAAAATGGCTTAAAGCTAAAATCAGACATTAAAGGGCAAAAAAACTTAAAAAACATTAAAGCCTATACAGCGGAGCAGTATGATGACAAGGCAGATGTAATTTTTGTTTGCGTTAAAAGTTATTCTTTAGATGAAATTATACCATTAATAAAAAAGGCCGCAAAGCAAGATACATTAATAATTCCAATACTTAATGGAGCTGGAGCAGGCGATAAATTGGCAGCAAAATTAAAGGAAGGAATAGTATTAGATGGCTGTATATATATAGTAGCTTACCTTTCAGTGCCTGGTGAGGTTACCCAAATGGGGGATATATTTAGAATAGTTTATGGAGAAAGACAAAAGGACGATGCTAATAAGGAAAGTTTAAAGGCATTAAAAGAAGTGCTTATTAAAGCAGGAATAAAAGTTACCATATCAGACAACATAAAAAGAGATACTTTTAGAAAATTTTCTTTTATATCCTCTTATGCTGCCTGTGGTGCATACTATAACATAAATTCAGGGCAAATGAGAGAAAATGATGAATATAAAAATACCTTCATAAAATTAACAGAAGAATTTATAAAGGTTAGTAATGCAATGGGTATAGTTTTTGATATAGACCTTCTACAAACAAATATTAAAATATTAGAAGCAATGGAGAAAGAAGCTACTGCTTCCATGCAAAAAGATTTAGAAAAAGGTAACAAAACAGAAATGGATGAGCTTATTTTTCAAATAGTTAGGCTAGGAGATAAATATGGTGTGGAAGTACCTACCTACAAAAAGATAGCAAAAAGCTTTGAAATATAAATTTGTTTACAAAGACAACTTAAAATTGTCATAAAATCGTAATAAAAGTATCATATAATAAAAACATAAAGATTAACCCCTTTATATATAGTTTTTGCATTTGGTAATTGCCAAGTGCTTTTTTTTTACTTAGAATATGACTTTACACAATTTCGGCCAGCATGCTTTGCAGTATATAAAGCATTGTCAGCATAGTTTATTAACATATTTAAATCATCATTAATATTTTGTTTGTAAGAAAAACCTATGCTTATTGTAACTTTAACCTTTTCGTTAGTATTATGTTTAAAAGTTAATGCTTCAATCTCCCTCCTTAATTTATCCAGTAAAATAAAGGCAATATCAAGCTTGATTCCTTTTAAAAATATTAAAAATTCCTCGCCACCATAGCGGCCAACAATTGAACCTGTTGGCATACTCTTTTTACAAATATCTGCAATAAACTGAATTACTTTGTCTCCAAACAGATGTCCATAAGTATCATTAATTTTCTTAAAAAAGTCTATGTCCAGCATAGCCACAGTGAAAGCAGTTTCATGGGCTAACTCTTCAGTAGCTAATTTCATTAAGTATCTTCTATTGTATATTTTTGTAAGTTCATCATACATAGCATGCTCTTTTATAAGTTTATAGGATTTAGCATTATTTAAAGCAAGAATTGATTGCTCAAAATAAACATTAATTAATTGCATAAAATCATCATTTATATCTAACCTATCATTGCTTAATACCATTTTAATTGTACATACAAACTCGCCATTATAAAAAAGATGCTTGATTATCAAAAGTTTGTTTAGTCCTTCTAGGTTATGGAGCTTTATTATTTTAATATCATCAGCTTCAGAAACATTAAAGATAGAAGCATTATTCTTTGTTTTTATTTTGTCTATGTACTTAACTGGATTACTTTTAATCTTGCTTGAAATAAGGCTTGTATCTTCTTCCTTTAAAATTATTATAACACTATCAAAATCAGCTATTTTAGATAGATTTTCAGAAATGCATATAAGTAAATCTTTAATTTCTAATTTAGAAAGCATAGCTTTCAAAGCATCATTAATTTTTTCAGTAATATTTTTTTTGTTTCCTTTCATAAGAAAGCTTTAGCGTATTTATTTCAATTTCATGAGTCAATTTTTCGTTTATAATAGCATTTTCTCTAAATTTGCAAACTTGCAAAAAAGCTTGTGCAAAAGCAATAATTAACATTCCAATAGGAGTATAATAAATATTTAAATTAAGGATGTCGTTATTGGTCAGTATATCTACTACAGCTAAAAAGGAAAGCATAAGTACACTTAAAATATTTACGCTAATGTCTTCATAATTATTGCGATGGGCTAGAATAAGTGTATATAAACAAATTACAACTACAATAGGGATCATAGCCTCTAACAAAGAAACGGGATAAATCATATAATTTGCAGGAAGAATAATGCCTATAGCCAATAATATAGCCAATGGGTATCCAATAAAGTGTAAAACTTTTTTACTTAATATATCCTTATATTGGCTATAAAAATAAAGAAAAAATAAGTGTATTGCTATAAAACTAACAATATATATTTTGGTATTGATTTCAAAATTTATATTTGGAAAAATGGTATTAAAAAAACATTCCCCATAAAGTAAAGGTCTTAAAGATATAGATATTGAAAATAAAGCTAAATATATGTATGTATCCTTATGAGTATGTAAAATATAAAGCAGTAAAAAGAAAATTGCAGTAATAAAAAGACCAGCAAAAATAAATGAATCTAAAAATAATCCCTTATACTTTAAATCTTGTATTTGATCTTCTGTTCCAATTGTAATTGGCTTTGTTATTCCTGCACGAAAGTAATGAAAATTTGATACTTCCAACATAATTACTGTGTATTCCTTATCAACATTAAAGTCTACTACTTCAGTTGTCCATTTTGGCACTGATTGGTAAGCATTAGTACCAAATTTTCCACTAGAAAATCTAACCTTACCATCAATCCATAAATTATAGGATGATCCGATTTGCGGAATTTTTAATGCCAAGTTGTCGCCCTTATTTGCTTTAATAACTATTCTATATACACCATAGCCATATACGGGTAAACTTTCATTTTCTTTATTTTTATAAGAACTCCAAGAAGCTGGTATGTTAACAAATTCCTTATTTTTTGTGTTATGTATATTCCCATCAGAAGAAACTGTTTGTCCAAAATAAAATTCCCACTGACCTGTAAGCTGGGTAGCAGAATTACTGTAATTAATATTAGTAAGATCTATAGTCCCATTTTTAACTAAGCTGTTATCATGATTGATTCCTGTAATAATTGAAAATAGTATTATACAAAAAGAAAATACAATCAATGCATTAGCAAATTTTATAAATTTCTTCATAAAGTTCCTCCCAGTAGTTAAATTCTATTGTTTTATGATACTAATATAATATCATAAGACATGACTAAAAATGAAGGAATGTATGTGTTTTTTAACTTTCATGTACTATAAATATAGTATATGAAAGTTATGAAAGAAAATTTTAGTGTTGTAGATTTAGCACTTAGCAGATTGTAAAAAATTTGTTTGGTGTTTTTTTATTTACATGGCTATTGAAAATCAAGCTATGAATTATTTTAGTACGAATCAATTGATATAGATGCTATAAAAAATGGAACAATGTGATTATTTATGGTAAAATACCTATATTATCTATTAGTTAAGGAAGTGTTTTTGTGTCAAAAATAGGAATAGATTTAGGAACAACAAATAGCCTCGTTGCATACTGGTCTGATAATGGACCTGCTATAATACCAAATGTTTATGGATCAAGGCTTACACCATCTGTAGTAAGTGTTGACGATAATGGTGAAATACTTGTAGGTCAAATCGCTAAAGAAAGACTTATCACTCACCCAACATTAACTGCTAGTACCTTTAAACGTTTTATGGGTACTGAGAAACAATATCAGTTAGGTAAATATACCTTTTCGCCACAGGAACTTTCGTCATTTATCATTAAAGCCTTAAAGAGCGATGCCGAAGCCTTTCTTAAGGAAGAAGTTACAGAAGCAGTAATAAGCGTACCTGCATACTTTAGTGATGCTCAAAGGAAAGCAACAAAAAATGCAGCTGAACTGGCAGGTTTAAAAGTAGAGCGGCTTATTAGCGAACCTACAGCAGCGGCATTAGCTTATGGTTTCCACCAAGAAAGCTTAGAAACCAAGTTTTTGATTTTTGATTTAGGAGGAGGTACCTTTGACGTTTCTATTTTAGAATTATTTGAAGGTGTTATGGAAGTTCAATCAATAGCTGGTGATAATTTTTTAGGTGGAGAAGATTTTACGAGCATTTTTGTATCCCATTTTATTAAGAGTAATAATATAGACATCAATAACTTAGACTTTAAAGCTAGATCTGCAATTTATAAACAAGCTGAATTATGCAAATATGCACTAAGTGAAAACAACAGTGCAACAATGAAATTTACAATGAATGGTGATACCCTTGAAACAAATATTAATAAAGATCAGTTCGAAAGCTTTTCTAGGGAGTTAATCTTTCGCTTACGAAAACCAATTGAACAAGCACTGAGAGATGCTGAATTATCTCCAAAGGAGCTTGATGCTGTAATACTAATTGGTGGAGCAACTAGAATGCCTTTAATTAAAGCTACAGTTTCTAAAATGTTTGGAATGTTACCTTTCTCTAATATAAATCCAGATGAAGCGGTTGCTTTAGGGGCAGCAGTGCAAGTTGCACTAAAAGACCGTAATGAAGCACTAAAGGAAATGATTTTAACGGATGTTTGTCCTTACACTCTTGGCACTAATATTGTCAAAAAAACTAGTAACGGACAATTTGAAGGTGGCTACTTTTTTCCAATAATTGAACGTAACACCCCTATTCCAGTTAGTAGAGTTGAAAGGTTATATACAGTCCAGGATAATCAAAAGAATATTTTAGTTGAAATTTATCAAGGGGAAAGAAGAAGAGTAGAAGATAACATAAAATTAGGTGAACTTACTATAAAGGTTCCTAAAGCAAAGGCTGGAGAACAAAGTATCGACGTTAGATACACTTATGATATAAATGGAATATTAGAAGTAGAGGTTAAATCTGTTGAAACTGGTGAAACAAAGCAAATAGTAATAGAGAAGAGCCCTGGCAGTATGACAAAAGAAGAAATAGAAAAATCCTTGAAAGCGTTAAGCAATATAAAAATACATCCAAGGGATAAAAGTGAAAACAGACTTTTAATTGCAAGGGGCGAACGTTTATATGAAGAGTTATTAGGCGATAAACGTGAATATGTTGGAATGCTTCTAAAAAGTTTTGAAGATGTTTTATATACTCAAGACGTTAAGAAAATAGAAATAGCCGCAAATGCAATTAATGAACAATTCGATGAACTTGAAGGGCGGTTTAATTATTAATGAATATATGGGACATTTTAGAAATTGCTGAAACAAATAATATTGCTGATATAAAGAGAGCATATTCAAAAAAACTTAAAATCTATCATCCAGAAGATGATCCTACAGGGTATCAAAATCTACGGGAAGCATATGATAAGGCAATTAAATATGCAAAAAAGAGCGTTGATGATAAAACAAAGCATAGCAGCTTTAATAATTTAGATGACGCAGAGGATGAAGTAAAGGATTATAATAACATAGATGACTACGATAAACAAAATACATATGTTCCGCCTCATGTTGATATTTTTAAGCAGTACACCGAAGAAAATAAAGAAAATCAAGTGGATGATTTTTTTAGTGAATTGCAAAAATTATATGATAATGACGCTTTACGAAATGAAATAAAAAATTGGGAAGCTATTTTTGATTCCAGTATTGTATGGGAACTTAATTCAAAAAAACTTATAGCTTATAAAATGATAAAATTTCTAGCTAATAAAAATAATTTGTCCCATAATATTTGGAGACTTGTAGATAAAATTTTTGATTTTACTAAAAATAGCCAAAGCCTTTATGAGAAGTATGACAAAGCTGACATTGATTTTATACTAAAAAATATTAATGATTTTCCAGAGCTTAGCCTCTCATACATTAACAATTTAGATGATTCACAGAGGAAGCAGTATATAGAATACCGGGAAAAAGCTAACATTAAATTAAAATCCAAAAACTATAATGAAGCATTAGCTTTTTTAGAAAATGCCTTTGAAATTTATAGTAAAGATCCCGATTTACTTAGAATGTTCGGACAATATTATTTTTACAGAAATGATTTGAATGCATCACTTAGCTACTTAAACCAAGCAATTGGATTTAATAAGGACGATTTTTTGGCTCGTTACTATCGTGCACAATTATATGGTAAGAAAAATGATAGAAAAGCTTTAATAGACTTAGATTATATTTGTGAATATTATAAAGACAAGTCGGATTATATAAAAATAATGGGTAAAATTTATTTTAAATTTAATGAAATAGGCAAAGCTAGGGAGCTGTTTATAAGATTTTTGAGAAGACATCCTGGAAATTATGAAGCAAAACAATATGTATCAAAGATTTTAGATATTCTAAATATAGAAGTGGTAAAACAACCTCAAAATACTCAAATAAGAAATGAAGTGCAAGAAATATGCCAATTGTTACGTATTAAAAAGTTCAATAAATTTTTATATTTACAAAGGCATCTAAAAAAATATGCAATTCTTTTTATTGTGATTTTATTTATTTTAATTAGAATAATATTTACACATTTAGAAAGCAGTAATTTAGCTTTTTCATACCAAAACATTTGTAATTTTTTGACTGATAATAAAAAAATAACAGAGATAAAAAATCCAAAAGAGCTGTTAACTTTACAATCAAATGACATAATTAAAGCTAACATATCACAAGCTGAATGGATGGATATTTATCAGCTAACATACTCTAATAACAAATTAGGATATGTGACTTCAGAGGAGTTAGATAGCAAAAATTTGAGTGACTACATTAGTGGTTATATTTACACAGGAAAAATTGGTAATAAAAAGCTTGTATTTGTTGTTGACTACAATGACACAGGAAAAATTGATAAAACTAATGCCTTTAGTTTTCAAGGCTCAGTAAATAAATCTGCAGATTCAAGTTTATTTACTTTAGTTAAAGATACATATAAAAAATATGATATGAAATATAAAGATACTGATGATTTTATTACAAGTGTATATTTAGACAAAAAAGTTACATCTTCTTCAGATAATATTATCGCACTAGTGCCAATTTATTTTTTTAGTTTTGTTGAATTTTTGATTATTTTAAGAATAATAAAAACTATTATTTATTTCTTTAAAACAATTTCTAGAAAAGACTCGGAATTTAATTTTAATTAAGTAGTTTGTCTTACAAAGTAGAATTATTACTCATCTCTTCTCAAATTATTAAGGAGGAAAATTAACATGAAAGTAACTGAAAATATTTATGCACTGAACGCTACAAGAGGATATAAAACATATAGTGTTAACTCATCATGATTTAGACCATATAGGAAATGCCTTTATGCTTCAAAAATTAACCAAAGCTAAACTGTGGGCATCTAGTGAGGATATTCCATTTATTATGGGTAATAAAGAAAGGCCTGGGATTAAGAAGATTTTTGCATCTATTTTTCCAGTAAAAAAACCAGAGGAAATCCAACCTTACAATAAAGATGTTAAAATTGGAGACATAGAAATTATTAAAACACCAGGACATGTTTCTATTCTTTATAAGGATGTATTGTTTGCAGGTGATTTAGTAAAGTGTAAAAGTGGAAAATTAATAGCATTTCCTAATATGAATTTTGATGAGGAATTACTTAGAAAGTCGATAAAAAGTATAACTAGCATTCCATTTAAATGGGTATGTCCAGCACATGGTGAACCTGTAGAAAGAGGCAATCAATGGGAAACTATTAAATAGTAAAGAACGGAAATGTGTGATTAGTTAACTTAAATTCCATAATTAATTTACAATATTCACTTAATCTTGTAATGAAATTGTAATAAAAGGACTTTATAATAAAAACATAAAGATTAACCCCTTTATATATTTTTCGCATTTGGCTTAGGCTGAATGTTTTTTTTCGTTTAAATATCTATTTTTACTTAAAAATATTAATATAAATGGTTGATTTTAAGCTAAAAATTTGTGTGCTATAATTAAAAGTAACTGTAAAAGATATAGTTGAAATAGTAGAGAATATTACAAGCGATGTGGTAAAATACAATTTAAAAAGATTAAAAGAAAGAGGAATAATAAAGAGAATAGGATCTAATAGAGCAGGCTATTGGGAGATTGTATATACAGATAATAAATAATGGCTTATGACTCATAGGTGAAAGTGATGAATATGAAGATTTGACTATAGAGGAAGTTGAACTTCAAAAATATAGTTAAGACAATTAGAATTTATAATTAAGAGGTATTTATATGAACAATAAAAATATTTTACAAGAAAAAGAATACGATTTTATTAGAAATGATGAGCACCTAAGCAAGAATGTAATATTGCTAGGGCTTTCTGGAAGCTATTCTTATGGAACTAATAATGAAAACAGTGATATAGACGTTAGAGGAATTACACTAAACAGAAAATCCGATTTAATTGGGATGACATCCTTTGAACAGTATATTGATACAAATACTGATACCTGTATATACGGCTTTAATAAAATAATAAATCTTTTGCTAAGCTGCAATCCAAATACAATTGAATTGTTAGGCTTAGAGTCTGATCATTATCTGTATTTAAATAAAATTGGTAAGGAATTATTAGATAATAAAAAAATGTTCTTGTCAAAGCGTGCAATTCATTCCTTTGGTGGTTATGCTAGTGCACAGCTTAGAAGACTTCAAAATGCACTAGCGAGAGATTCATATCCAAAGGCTGAAAAGGAACAGCATATATTTAATTCCGTTAAAAATGCAATGTATGACTTTAATTCACGATATGAAAAATTTGATGAAGGAGCAATAAAGTTATATATTGATAAATCAAATAAACTAGAATTTGATACAGAAATATTTGCGGATATAAATTTAAAACATTATCCACTTAGAGATTATAAAAATATGTGGGCAGAAATAAGCAATGTAGTAAAGGACTACGAAAAAATCGGAAAACGAAATAATAAAAAAGATGACAATCATTTAAATAAGCATGCAATGCATTTAATTAGACTCTTTATGATGGCAATTGATATTCTAGAAAAAGAAGAGATTAGAACTTATAGAAAAGATGAGCAGAACTTATTGTTAAGTATAAGAAAGGGAGAATTTCAAAAGGAAGATGGAACTTTTCATAAAGATTTTTATGAGATCTTAGATAGTTATGAAATAAAGCTAAATTATGCCGCTAAAAATACGAATTTGCCTGACGAACCAAAGATTTCTGAGGTTCAAGAATTTGTTATGACGGTTAATGAAAGGGTGGTAAGAGGTGAAATATAAGGATTTTGAAGGAAATATAGAGGAGCTAGTTAAATTAAAATTGGATGAAATAGAGAAAAAAGAAAATATTAAGATTTTGCATGCGGTGGAATCAGGGAGCAGAGCTTGGGGATTTGCGTCACCAGATAGTGATTATGATGTAAGATTCATATATGTTCAACAAAAAGAGTTTTATCTTAGTTTAGAAGATACAAAAGATTTTATTGACTGGGAACTTAATGAAACACTAGATATTAACGGATGGGATTTAAATAAAGCATTGAGATTATTTCATAAATCTAATGCAACATTATTTGAATGGGCCAATTCTCCAATTGTATATCGTACAACCCCAGAGTGGGAAAAGTTATATAAAATTGCAGAAAAATATTTTTCTACTAAAGCTGTTATGTATCATTATTATGGTACCGCAAAAAGTAATTATTATGAGTTCTTACAAGGGGATAATGTTAAATATAAAAAATATTTTTATGTTATAAGGCCGTTACTTGCTTGTAAATGGATTGAAGAAAGACAATGTCCTCCACCTGTATTGTTTGAAACATTAATGAATACAATGCTTGATAGCAAAATGAAAGATGTTATTGATGAACTACTTGAAATAAAAGCAACAATGAAGGAATCAGATAAAGGAAAACGTATTGAAAAATTAAATCAGTATATTGAAGATAGAATTGTTTATTATAAAGATACGATAGCAAAGCGTGTGGATGATAGGAACACCGATTGGAGGGAATTGAATAAGATATTTATTAGTTATATTTAAGAAATGATAGAAGATGATAAATTTCATTTCTTATTATTAAATCCTGAAGAGTGATGCTGAGGCATTCCCTAAGGAATAAGTTATAGAAGCAATAATATAGATACTAATAGCATCGACTTTAAAGCTAGCTCTGCAATTTATAAACAAGCTGAATTATGCAAATGTGCTTTAAGTGAAAATAATAGTGCAACAATGAAGTTTACAATAAATGGTAAGATATATGAAACAAATATTAATAAAGATGAATTTGAAAGTTTTTCTAGGGGGCTAATATTTCGTCTAAGAAAGGCAATTGAACAAGCACTTAGATATGCTGAATTTTCTCCAAAAAAGCTTGACGCTGTAATATTAATTGGTGGAGCAACTAGAATGCCTTTAATTAAAGCTACAGTTTCTAAAATGTTTGGAATGCTACCTTTTTCAAATATAAACCCAGATGAAGCGGTTGTTTTAGGGGCGGCGGTTCAAGTTGCATTAAAAGACCGCAACGAAGCACTTAAGGAAATGATTTTAACTGATGTGTGTACTTATACCTTAGGCACAAATATTGTGAAAAAAATTAGGTGAACTTACTATAAATTTATTTTTTAGCTTTGTTGAATTTTTGATTATTATAAGTGCAATAAGAGCTAGTTTATATTTTTTTAAAAGAATTTCTAGAAAAGACTTAGAATTTTATTTTAATTAAGTAGTTAGTCTTACAAAGTAGAATTACTAATATCTAAATGAATGAAAGCTCCAATTTTATAAATAAAGATGGAACGCTAAACATTAAGAAGATTTTATTAAGATTTCAGGATTTTATGAAGCATACTGTTAAAGCCGCAACAAACTACTTTAGAGGGAGATTTAGTCTCCCTCTAAAGTAGTTTGCTCTTAATTTATCCGATGACTACCATCCGTAATACTCCCATCTTCTATCAAAGTGGGAGTAAACGGCTGCTACGTCCCTGGATAACGATCTCTAAGTTTCAGATGGAGAGAAAAACTCTACCTGAAACCAAGAACTCTGTTTATTCTGGTGTTACAAGCAATTTTGTTACTTAGAGAGTTTCCTGCTTAGAAACTTAATTAAATATATTTTCAAGATTAATTGCTAAATCAGTAAATACTGTACTTTTATAAGTATCCTTATTAGAAAATACTTTTGGTGTTCCGTAAGCACCATTGACTAAAGAGTATTGCGTTATTGAGCCGGTTGGTTCCACTATGTTATATTCCAGTACTTGGAATTTTTGATATATACGGGCTTTAATAAAATAGTCATTGTCAGAATAATTTTCTGACACCACCTCGAAAACTATTTTTGGTGATGAAACAAAACTTTCACCTAGAGTTTTAGCATCTTCACACATAACAAAAATATCCGGTAAAAAATTATATTGTTCATTTTCATTTTTGAAGATAACTTCTATTTGTTCTGAAAAAGGCTCACACTTACTTCCATCAAAATAAGTATCTAACTTTGATAAAATCTTTCTAACTACTCTGTTATGTAGCTTGGATGTTCTAGAGCTAAACAGTATCTCTCCATTTAGATATTCACATACTCCATCATACTTACTCTGGATTTCCTCAAATTGTTTAGGTGTAATAAATACATTTCTAATAGACTCCATCCAATCATCTCCTAAAATAAAACAGTAAATTATATATATTTATTATATCGTAACCAACTTAAAACGTAAATTTATTTTGAAAAAATGCAAGTGGGAATGGATTTAAGTTAGTCATTTATAGTATTTCTAACAAAAACATTATATGATTTAAACAATGGTAGTATACTCCTAAAGCTTTAGCAAATAATAATTATTAAAATATTTATGCTAAAAATAGAGAGGAAAAAATATGTTTATACCTAAAAGAATTATATTTGAGAAAGATTCACTACAATACGAAATGGCAAAGGATATTCTTGCTAAATTCAAAGATAATACTAAGATTGAGATTATAAACGTAACTTCTAATAAACTGAAACAACACATTCCAGGTGATGATTTATCCGCTCAATATAGAGAAGGTAAGAGAACTTTAGTTGTTGGAACAAAGAAAAGCTTAAAATTTCAATCATGTAAACCGTCAGCTCATTACCAACTTCCATTGGTATCTGGGTGTATTGGGCAATGTGAATACTGTTATTTAAATACTAAACTTGGAGATAAGCCATTTGTTAAGGTACATGTTAATATAGATGACATTCTTAATCAAGGGCAGAAATATATAGCTGAAAGGTTACCTGATATAACTATATTTGAAGGAGCGGCTACATCTGACCCTGTACCGATAGAACCCTATACTCATTCTTTAAAGAAAGCTATAGAATTCTTTGGCAGTAGGAAAAATGCTAGGTTTAGATTTGTAACAAAATACAATGATATAGATTCGTTGCTTAACTTAGAACATAATGGTCACACAGAAATAAGATTTAGTATTAATACTTCTTACGTTATAGATCAATATGAACATTTTACAGCCTCTTGGGACAAAAGAATAGAAGCAAGTATTAAGGTGGCTGAAGCAGGATATCCTACTGGATTTTTAGTTGCCCCTGTATTTATTTACCCAAATTGGCAAAACGAATATCATGATTTGTTACTACAATTAAGGAGAAAGCTACCAAATAATTTAAAATTCCCGGTAACCTTTGAGGTTATATCCCATAGGTATACTACAATAGCTAAAAATAGAATACTTAATATATTCCCAAATAGCAATTTACCTATGAATGATGAAGAACGTAAGTTTAAATATGGTCAATTTGGATATGGGAAGTATGTATACCCAAATGAAAGTATAAATAATATAAAACAATTCTTTATAAAAGAGATAGAAGAACTATTTAGCAATAAAGAAATTAAATATATTATATAGGTGTTTCGTTTTATCTATACATCTTTTTTTAATGTAAAAATAAGAAGGGTTTTGTAAAAATATATAGAATATAATGTTAATATATTTGAGGGATTAGGTGATATCGTGAGTAATCAATTATTATAGAGCATTTCAATTAGTAGATAAATATAAAAAATAAAAAAAAGAGGTGATTAAATGGCTAATTTTGATTTGAAAGAAAGTAATAGAATAGAATTTAAGCGTGAACTAAACGATAAATTAGAAAGAGAAGTTGTTGGTTTTTTAAATTATAAAGAGGGTGGAAGTTTGTATATTGGTATTGATGATTATGGCACTGTAATTGGAGTTCCGAGCTCTGATGAAGTACAGCTTAAAATTAAAGATAGAATAAAAAACAATATAATGCCTTCAACCTTAGGGTTATTTGATGTAATAACAGAAACATCTGATGGGAGTGATTATATCAAAATAAATATTGCTAGTGGTTCAGAAAAGCCATATTACATACCTAAGTATGGGATGTCGCCTAAAGGATGTTTTGTTCGCATAGGAACATCAACTGAGCCAATGTCACAAAGCCAAATTGAAGATATGTTTTCATCAAGAACTAGAAATTCTTTAGGCAAGATTAAATCGCCTAAACAACTTTTGAGTTTTGAACAATTAAAAATATTTTATGAAGAGAATGGATTTATGTTAAACGAGCATTTTGCTAACAATTTGGAGTTGTTGACTGAGGAAGATAAATATAACTATGTTGCATATCTTTTATCAGATGTTAATAGTACATCAATTAAGGTAGCGAAGTACAGTACCGAAGATAGATGTGATTTAATTGAGAACAATGAGTATGGGTATTGCTCATTAATTAAAGCAACTAATAGGGTGTTAGATAAACTAGAGATTGAAAATCGTACACTTGCAAAAATAACTTCAAAAGCAAGGGAAGAAAGAAATCTAATTGATAAGATTGCGCTTAGAGAGGCAGTAATCAATGCTATAATTCATAATGATTATTCTAACGAAGTTCCACCAAAGATAGAGATTTTCTCTGATAGAATGGAAATTACTTCTACAGGCGGATTAGTTCAAGGTATGACGGAAGAAGAATTTTTTAATGGCTATTCAGCACCTAGAAACAAAGAATTAATGAGAGTTTTTAAGGATGTTCATTTTGTAGAACAATTAGGCTCAGGTATGATAAGAATATTAAAAAAATATGACCGCTCTATTTTCACCATAACTCCTAATTTTATAAGAGTTACTTTTAATTTTGTAAAAGAAATAAAAGATGGCGGAATAAATGGCGGAATAAATGGCGGAATAAATGGCGGAATAAATGGCGGAATAAATGGCGGAATAAATGGCGGAATAAATGGCGGAATAAATGGCGGAATAAATGGCGGAATAAATGGCGGAATAAATGGCGG
>JAJXWJ010000012.1 GCA_021781655.1 Bacillota bacterium
GTCATACAGACTTAAGGAACAGATGCAGCATATGACTGAAGATGCATCATAAAATACAAAATAAAAATGTAGGTTTTCATACATATTTATTTTGTATAAAACCTACATTTTTATATTGACTTTTGCATATATTTACATATTATCACATTTTATTGCAAATGTAACTGTCTTTATATAAAATTAATTATTTGTAATCTTCATTAAAATTTTTTTCACGAATAAAAATATAAAAGGGATAGTATTCCTACTAACTTAGGAATACTATCCCTTCTGCATTAAACCATTTAAATGTATCATTCATAAAGGATTTTTTCTATATTTAACCCTCCATTTGTCTCTAAAAATTGTGTCTTAAAATTATATTCATCTATTTTACTGTAATTATTTTCTAATTTAGACACCATGTAATTATAAATAATTTCCGAAAAAATTTTATTTGACAATGTTACTTTTCCATTTGTATTTTTAAAATATCCGTAAATTATACCTATTTCAATTATAGGATTATAATTATTAAAATTTTTATCAAATCCATTTACAATTAAATCATATATATATTGATAAAGTTCATTATTATTTTCTAAATTTTTAATTACACTATCAAACAATGTATTTCTTTCTTCTAGCAATATCTTAACCGCATTTTGTATATCTGCAATACTCCAAGATTTTTTATTGTCTACATATATTATTTCATCAATTATCTGACAAAGCCTGCTAACTAAATACGGATACCCATTTGTAAAAAAAAACACCTCTTTACTAAGCATTTCAATATCCATTATTAATTCATTATCATTGCAGTAATCTTCTAGCATTGTAGCGATTTCCTCTGAAGAAAAACTCATATCAACATTAAAATCTACTGCTATATTCCAGGGTGAATTATATTTTGTTTCTTCTTCTTTTCTAAGCTTTAATTTTAAGTTTTTCACATCATGAAGTCCTGCTAAAATAACTGATTTAAAGGTATAATCCTTGCCCGCTTCTCTCAATAAGTACTTATTTCTAAGCATCCCTATAAAACTTAAAAACAGCTGATTATTAGAACTTTTATCTACTTCATCAATTATTAATATTACTTCCTTTTCTGAAATCCTAACAAACTCTGTTATTATATCTGATAAATCTTCTAAATCTTCTATTTCCATTTTTAATAAATTTATTAATTTTTCATTTTTCTCATTATGTTTTATAGCTCTATAAATTAACTTTAAAAATTTATTTGAAAATTTGTTTTCATCTTGAAATACTAAATCTCCAATACCCTCAAAACTTAAACTAACCACTAAATATTTTTCTTCCAAGCTAATTATTAGAGGAAATACATATTCGTATTAATTTAAAGTCACAACTTCACTATGTTTTTTCACTTCTAATTTTTATTTACAAAGGGGTGATTATCAATTATTGATATAGCTTTCCCAATAGTTTTTTCTACTCCTTTAAATGAAGCTCTTTCCTCTTCATCGCAAAAAGTAATAGCTATCCCTTCTGCACCAGCTCTTCCAGTACGTCCTATTCTATGAACATATGTCTCTGGTACATCTGGAAGGTCAAAATTTATTACGTGAGACAATTCATTAACGTCAATACCTCTCGCTGCTATATCTGTTGCTACTAGCACCCTTAACTTTTTTTCTTTAAAATTCTTTAGAGCAAGTTGCCTCGCAGTTTGTGACTTATTGCCATGAATAGCTTGTGCTTCTATTCCAGCTTTAATTAAATCTCTCGTTATTTTATTTGCACCATGTTTTGTTCTCGAAAATACAAGTGCTGATTCAATATTTTTATCCTTCAATAAGTGAATTAACAAAGCTTTTTTATTCTTCTTGTCAACATAATATGCAAATTGCTTTATTGTATCAGTAGTTGATGAAACCGGTGCAACTTCTACCTTTATTGGTTTTACAAGAATAGAGTCTATCAATTTAGAGATTTCTTTTGGCATGGTTGCAGAAAACAACATCGTTTGCCGATTTTCAGGAAGCTTTGCTATAATTTTTTTTACATCATGACCTAATCCCATATCAAGCATTCTGTCAGCTTCATCAAGCACAAAGAACTTTATATTTTCTAGGCTTATGTGCTTTTGATGAATTAAATCCAAAAGTCTACCTGGCGTAGCAATTAAAATATCTACTCCTGACTTTAATGTATTTACTTGAGGATTTTGTGAAACTCCACCAAAAATAGCCGCATTTTTTAATCCTAAATGCCTACCATAAGCTGTAAAGCTTTCTTCAATTTGAATTGCTAATTCTCTAGTTGGTGCTAAAATTAATGCCTTTATTACTTTTGTTTCTTTCTTATTGTTTTGCTCTGTATAAATATGCTGCAAAATTGGAATTGCAAAAGCTGCTGTCTTTCCAGTCCCCGTTTGAGCGAGTCCTACCAAATCCCTTCCTTCAAGCAAAACTGGTATAGCTTGTTCTTGTATAGGGGTAGGACTCTTGTATCCTTCTTTTTTAATAGCCTTTAAAATAGGCTCAATAATATTTAATTTTTCAAACAACATGTTTCTCCTTTATAAGTGTTCTTCACTTTATTCTTATTTAAAAACTAAAAACCCCTCAAATAGGATTACTATTCAAGGGGTAAAATATTTTTTAATTAAATAGCAGTAATATTTTCAGCTTGAGGTCCTTTTGGGCCTTTAACCACGTCATAAGAAACATTTTGTCCTTCTTGAAGTGATTTGTAACCATCTGAGTTTATTTGAGAGAAATGTGCAAAAACATCGCTTCCATCTTCTCCAGTAATAAATCCAAATCCTTTTTCTGCATTAAACCATTTAACTGTACCATTCATAAATGTGTACCTCCGAAATTTTATTATTCTTAAACTTATTGCAAAAATCAACTAATAAAATCTCGATATCATCATACTTTAAACGTACTAATTGAAATATATTAATGTTTTATTATTTACTACTAAATTTAAGTTCCTTTTAACATTAACACAGTTTTTTAATAAACGCAAGTGCAAATATTAAAAATACTATTTTTAGAATAACTTTTTATATAAGTTCATCTCAGGTTGCTTTTCCATAAATTCGCCCATCTTTGGTACTATCTCTGTAAAATGAGATGATTTCGAATGTCTTTGAAGGGCATCCATATCCTCCCATTCCTCAATAATTGTAAGAACCTTTGAATCTTTTTCATCTTCAAACAGTTCATATTTTATGCAGCCTTGCTCTTTTACTGTAGCTTCTATTAATTTTTTTGCATTTTCTAAAAATTCACTAATTTTTTCTTCTTTAACAAAATGTTTTGCTACTACTTTAATCATTATATACACCCCTTATATTTTGTAAATATGGCACTAAAAAAAACACCTTATTATTCCATAATTTTATCACTAAATTCAACAAATTCAAATAATTTATTTGCCTATTTTTAGATAGAATCTGAAGGAAACAATATACCACTCTTACTTCTAGCAATAGTTTGAACTTCACTAACTATGAGAGTATGCTCCAATAAGCTATAACATTTTTCCAAATCATTGCTTTTAATTATACTTGAAAATTCAACAAATTCATTTACCATACGATGTTCATAATTATTGTCATTAATTTCTTTGCTTTCACCATTATTCATTAAAAGCTTAAAGCCATCACAAACATTTGTAGGTGTATCCTGAAAAATACATCCTTTATCACCTTGTATATTGTTAGCAATTGGTGCCTTACAATCTTTTGCACCAATACATACACATTTAAACCCTTTATATTCAAGTATGAGAATACCTGAGGTGTCTATTCCTCTTTCAATATTGGGAAAATATTCGATATTATCAGGTTTTCCAAACAACCCAACTATATAATGTATATTGTATATATTTAAATCCATTAATGCACCACCTGAAAACTTTGAATCGAAGGCAGGAAGTGCAACTCCAGCTTTAAAGCTATCATATCTACTGGAATATTGAGAATAATTGCACTGCACAACTTTTATATCTCCTAATAATGGAAGCATCTCTTTTATCCTTTTATAATTGGGAAGATATTGATTTGTTATAGCTTCAAAAATAAATAACTCTTTTTCTTTTGCTAACTTGCTTAATATTTGTGCCTCTCTATAATTTGTAGTAAATGGCTTTTCTACAATAACATTTTTATTATTTTCTAACGCGTTTTTAGCGAATTCGAAATGCAAGTTATTCGGTAAAGCAACATATATTGTATCAACTTCGCAATTTAACAATTCATCATAAGTATAAAAAATGTTTTTTATACCATACTCCTTCTTAAATTCTTCCATTATAGTTTTACTTCTTTCAGTGCCGCTTATTGCATACACTTCTATATCATTTAAGTACTTGCTTATTGAAAGAAAATCTTTTACAATCTTTCCTGATCCAATGATTCCTAGCTTCACTTTCCATCCCTCCATGATGACTTTATAGTTATTTTGTCCCTTCTACAATTTTAACTCATTTATAATATTTTTCAACATATACTATACTTTAAATCTGCCTACTACTTCTTCTAGCTTTTCAGCAATTTCTTTTAGTTTAATGCCATTACTTGCAAGAGATTCAATTTCTTTTAGCTGCTCTTCCATAGAAGCAGAAACTTCTTCTGTTGCTGCAGCTGATTGTTCGGAAACTGCTGAAATTGATTCTATAGATTTTACTATATCATTTTTCTCCTCTGCAACTTTTGATACACTATCTGTAACATTACCCATATGCTTTAACGTATTGTCAATGGAGGTTGCAATTACAATATATGCTTCTTCTGTTGCTACTAATGCTTTATTAACTCCATCAGCAATTTTTTCTCCTTGATTTATACTAAATTTTGCACTTTCAATTTCTTTTTGTATGTTTTCAATTTCAGTTGCAATTTTATGAGTTGATTTTGCCGTCTCTTCTGATAATTTTCTAACTTCTTCAGCAACAACTGAAAATCCTTTTCCAGATTCACCTGCTCTAGCTGCTTCAATTGCTGCATTTAATGCTAATAAGTCTGTTTGAGCAGCAATATCTTGTATTGTGTTTACTATTTCCCCTATAGACGCTGATTTCACTGAAAGGTTTCCAATTTTTTCTGCAACATCTTTTGATGCTTCATTATTTTTATCTTGTTCAATTTTTAATTTCTTAAAAGTATCATTACTTTCCTTATTTATTTGCAAAACACTTTCTGAAAGGCTTTTAACTTCCTTAGCACTAACAAAAGCTATATCTATTTCATCAGATAGATTTATTAATTTATCCGAGCTCGTCTGAGAATCAGTAGCCTGCAAAACAGCTCCTTTTGCTAATTCTCCGACTGTTTCAGATACTGCTTTAATGGATTCTTTTGTATCTGTTGTTGCGTTATACATTTTTTCTGAAAACTCTAATATAAAGTTTGAGTTATCTTTCATAAGACTCATAATACTTCTAAGCTCTTTTCTTAGATTTGCAACAGCCTTTGCAATGTCACCCATTTCATCCTTATAAGAAAATATAAATTCATAATTTTTATCATAAGAAATATCTAAATCAGCAGTTTTATTTACTAATTGTGTAATCACTTTTATTGGTTTTGAAATTTTTTTACTAAATATAAATGCTAAACCTGATGCTATTATTAACAAAAATACGATTACAATTATTATATTTTCAATATTTCTTACTAATTGCTGATTTAAACTTGCCTGTTTTGCATTTACAGCACTATTTATATCAGTTAAATAATTTCCTGTACCTATTATCCATTTAAAAGGTTTAAACTCCAAGCTATATGCCCTTTTTTCTAAAGGTGTTGTTTGCCCTTTTTTAGGAAACCAATAATTTGTGTAGCCTCCGCCTTGTTTCATTCCATTTGATATTATTCCTTGTATGTATAGATTACCTTTCAAATCTTTTGCATTATATCTATTAGTACCTTCTGTCTTAGAGCCATATAGAACTACATTTGTTCCATTTTCTGTATCAGCCCAAAAATATCCACCGTTTCCATAGCTCAATCCTCTTAATAAATCAGCACCTTCTTTTTCTGCTTCTGCTTGTGTAATTTTTCCACTCACGTATTCATTATTTATTTCATTTAACATCGAGACCGCACTTTGAACTTCGTATTTTATTTCTGCGTCAAATTGACTTCTCATTGTTGTATTTAAACTGGATACCATTGCTGAATTTGTATTACTTGTCTGATAAACCAAAACAAAAGCCATTACTAATGAAGTTACCATTACTATACTTATAGCCATAAGCATAATTTTAGTTCCTATTTTTTTCATCGTGCTACCTCCTTTAATTTTCGCAATATTCTATATTTTATATAATACTATGTTTTTCTCGTAACAGCAATATAAATAACGCACCTGCTCTAAACAAAGCAAGTGCGCCATATTTTCTACAAAAACATTTCTTAATACTCTAAGTCTTCTCCATTTGTAGCAATAACCTTTTTATACCAGTCAAAAGATTTTTTCTTTCTTCTTGAAAAATCTCCTGTTCCATCGTCATATCTTTCAACATAGATGAAGCCATAACGTTTTGCATATTCACCTGTAGAAGCTGAAACTAAATCTATACAGCCCCATGGAGTATATCCTATTAAATCTACTCCATCTAATACTGCTTCATGCATCTCACTAATATGTGCTTTCAAATAATCAATACGATAACTATCATTTATAGAACCATCTTCTTCTATTTTATCATAAGCACCCAAACCATTTTCTACTACCATCAAAGGCATTTGATATCTATCATATATTTCATTTAGTGTATACCTAAGACCTTTAGGGTCGATTTGCCATCCCCAATCGCTTGCCTTTAAATATGGATTTGCTACGCCACCCATTATGTTACCTTCTCCATTTGCCTTACTTTTATCAGCTGTTTCACAACTGGACATATAATAAGAAAATGTATGAAAATCTACTGTTCCTGCTTTCAAAATATCTTTATCTCCAACTTCCATTTCAATTTCAATATTATTTTCCTTGAAATATCTTCCTATATACGATGGGTAATATCCTCTGCATTGAACATCGCTGCAGAAATAATTAAAAATCTGATTTCTTTTTTGATTGAATACCACATCATCTGGATTGCATGTTAGTGGATAACTAGTAGCATATATATTCATACAGCCAACTTTATACTCTGAATCAATCCTATGAGCAAGTTGTACTGCCTTTGCACTAGCAATAAATTGATGATGCAAGCCTTGAAAGCGAAGCTTTGGAATATCCTTCTGCTTCATAAATTCAGTTGATTTTTCCTTCTCATTTAAAATACCTTGTGATAAAAATCCACCTAAAGCCATTGTTGCACTATTTATTTCATTGAAGGTTAGCCAATACTTAACCTTTCCTTTGTAACGGTTAAATATAGCTTCACAATAATTTATATAATAATCAATCATTTCACGACTTGCCCAAGCATTACACTTTTTTGTTAGTCCAAAGGGCACTTCATAGTGAGATATAGTGATTAGTGGTTCTATGTTATATTTCAAACATTCATCAATGAGCTCTTCATAAAATTTTAATCCAGCTTCATTAGGTTCTTTTTCATCACCCTTTGGAAAAATTCTTGTCCAAGCAATTGAAAAACGATACACTCTAAAACCCATCTCTGCAAACAAGGCTATATCTTCTTTAAAATGATGAAAATGATCTACTGCCATATGTGAAGGATAAAAGGTTTCAGCTTCAAATACTGGAGTAATTCTCTTACTTTGTTTGTGTGAACCACCAGTACAAATATCTGAACAAGAGACCCCTTTGCCTCCTTCCTGCCATCCACCTTCTAATTGATTTGCAGCTGTTGCACCACCCCATAAAAATTGTTTTGGGAAACTCATAATCTTCACTCTCCTAATATTTTATTTCCACGCATTACAGAAAACGATACTTTCTTACTGTCAATTATTCTTAACTCTATATCATTACGGTTAATAAATTCTCTTTATAATTAATTTCTTTTTTATCAGTTTCAATTATATCTAAATAACTGTCGGAATTAGTAATTAATACTGGAGATACTACAGAATAACCTTCATTTTTGATAGCTTTAAAATCAAACTCTAATAATTCTTGACCAAGTTTAATTTCATCTCCTTGTTTAACCTTTGGAGTAAAGTATTTTCCTTCTAGTTTCACAGTATCCATTCCGATATGAATCAATATTTCAGCACCATTTTTACTTGTAATTCCTATTGCATGACCTGTTGGAAATAATGTTGTAACTGTTCCGTCTACTGGTGCAACTACCTTACCTTCTGTTGGTTCGATTGCAATACCTTTACCAAGTGCTCCTGTTGAAAAAGCTTCATCTTTAACTTCTGATAATGGCTTTACTATACCTTTTAGTGGACTAATTACAACTTCTTGTTTTACCAATTCAGATTTTTCACCTTGAGCTGGTTCTTGGCTTACGTTTTCATCTCCAAGTCCCATTATAAACATTATTATAAAGCCAATTAAAAATCCTGCTATTACAGCAATTATTGCTCCATAAAATCCAGTATCTAATCCTTTAGGTCCAATATAACTTGGTATTGCAAATATACCCATTCCGCCCATCATATACATTTTACTTCCTAGTGCACCCATTATTCCTCCACCTATAGATGCTCCTATACAGCTTATTATAAATGGTTTTTTCTTTGGCAAAGTTACTCCATAAATTGCTGGTTCTGTTACTCCAAATATTCCTGAAATAAATGCTGGAATTGCAATTGACCTTAATTTCTTATTCTTTGTTCTTAGTATTACTGCTCCTACTACCCCAGTTTGAGCAAAAGAAGCTGCAAGCATAGTTCCAATGACAGGATCATAATGTAACACTGAAATGTTGTTTATTAGTATTGGCACTAATCCCCAATGTAGTCCAAAGATTACAAATACTTGCCAAAATGCTCCGATAAATAATCCTGCTGCTATTGGACTTAAGTTATATATTCCAAGGGTTGCTGCTCCTATCAATTTTCCTGCCCAAGTTGCAATCGGTCCTATTATTATAAATGCTAATGGTACTGTTACTAATAATGTGAAAAATGGTACTAAAAATGTTTTTACAACGTCTGGTATTACCTTTTTAAAACCTTTTTCTATTTTTGAACCTACATAGTTTGATAATATAATAGGAATAACGCTTGAAGAATAACTCATTAGTATAACTGGTATTCCTAAAAAAGTTAAGTATACAGAAGACTGCAATACACTTCCTGTAAATATATTGTATAATGGTTTACCTGATGATGTTAATGCTGATATTGTTGGATATACAAGTGCTGCTCCTGTCGCCATACCTACGATTTCATTAAGCTTAAACTTCTTAGCTGAAGTGTAACCTAATATTATTGGGAAAAAGTAAAATAGCGAATCTCCAATTGCATTCAATATTGTATAAGTTCCTGAGGTACTGCTAAGTACGTGCAATGCTACTAATAATGCATTAAATCCTTTTATCATACCTGTTGCGCACATAACTCCAAGAATTGGTGTAAATACGCCAGAAATAGTATCTATAAATGTATTAAATACTCCTACCTTTTTACCATCACTTTCTTCTGCTCCACTTTGAAAGCCGCCTATTGCAATAACATCTTCAAAAACATCTGCTACATGGTTTCCAATAACTACTTGATATTGTCCGCCACTTTTTATAACTGTTACTACTCCATCCATATTTTTAAGAGTATCCGTATTAGCTTTACTTTCATCTTTCAACTTAAAACGTAAACGAGTTACACAATGTGTCAAGTTATTAACATTTTCTTTTCCGCCAACATTTTTCACTATATCTTTGGCTAATTTTTCGTACTTCATTTTTAACCTCTCCTTTTTAATTTTTATATTTTAATATATAAAAAAGCGAGACCAAATTTATATATATAACTGCAAAATTGCATCTTTATATATACCCTTTGGTCTCGCCTGCATTACCAGTAACAATCCATAAATATTCTGTTTGTAAATAATGAAGACCTCAACCAATCAAAAGAAATATAACTATCTCTTTTCATTAATTAAGGTCTCGCCTGATCGAATCAGTAACAATCACTATATTTAATTTGTAAGCGTTTAACTTATATTTTTATGATAACTCTATTATTGCTTTTTGTCAATGCTTTTTTTAACTTTTTTGTGTTACTTTTTGAATATGAATTGTTAAGTATAATTTTTCCTCATTGCTTAATTCTTTTTCTAAATATTTCTCTACTCTTAGCATACAATCATATGCTCTTTTGTATTTTGATTTTACTTGTTCAAATAAGAAATCATCTTCTGAAGTTGTATCGCTTTTTATACTACTATTTAATCTTTGAAAAAAGAATCTTAAATGTGTTACAAATCTCTCATAACTTATTGATTTTTCATCTAAAGTAATATTATAAGCATAGGTTACTATATTTAAAATGTCTTGAACCATCTTAGTTTGCTTAGCTATATCATCTATCTTGCTATTAGAGTTATTTCCTTGTGCGTTAATTAGATGAAGGGCAATATTCCCAGCTTCAGCTTCAGATAATTGTATATTTAATTCTTCTTTTATTAATTCAAGTGCCTTTAAGCCTATTTTGAATTCTTTAGCATAAAATTTCTTAATTTCCCAAATCAAAGCATTGGTTATATTAATGCCCTCTTTTTTTAATTTTATTGCACTGTTTATGTGATCCGTTAGTGTAACATATAAATAGTCATTTAGCTGAACATCTAAAATATTTTTTGCATATTCAATTATGTCATAGCAAAGTGAAACATATTCTGATGGTATATCTTCTAATAACAATTTAAACTTTTCAGAAGCATCCTTTTGCTTAAGAATAAAAGTTTTTTCAATCAAGCTTTCGTCTACTTCTTCGCCAGCACTTTTTTTAAAAGCAATTCCACATCCCATTACTACATATTCATGTTTATCAGCATCTTTAGCTACTATAGCATTATTGTTAAATATTTTCTTAATAATCATAACATTATCCTCCCTTCTTTATTTTTTCTAAAAGTAGACTTATACAATAAAAACCTTAATTAATCAAAAGAGACAATATATCTCTTCTCATTAATTAAGGTTTCGCCTGATCGAATCAGTAACAATCACAATATATTAATGTAAGCGTTTAATTATATAATATATTCATTTATAGTCATTGTCAACTACTTTAAATGAAATTACTTCAATATAATATTTAATTCTTAACAAAAATAAAAAAATTGTGTTCGTTTTTATTCTATGATAATTTTCCGCTTGGAACAATTGGATTGATTGTAAAAGCATGCAGTGCTGTGCCATAATTTCCTGTAACCGCTGCCGTAATTATTCGTTAAGAAAAAAATATGCTATCCATCTCCATCCTTTAGAGGAATGGAGAATTTTGCTTGTAAAAGTTAAAAATCACTAATTATTAATAAAAGAGCTGTCGCACTAAATAAATAGTGCGACAGCCCCTTTATTAATCTAAACAACTTCCATTACTTGCAATAACTTCTCTATACCATTCAAAACTATTTTTCTTTATGCGTTTTAATGTACCATTTCCTGTGTCATCCATATCAACATAAATAAAACCGTAACGTTTTTTCATTTCACCTGTTCCTGCTGAAACTAAATCTATACACCCCCATGGTGTGTATCCAATTAAATCAACACCATCAAGCTGAACAGCATCTCTCATTGCCAAAATATGCTTTTTAAAATAATCTATTCTATAATCATCTTTAATAGTCCCATCTTCCTCTATTTTATCAACTGCACCAAAGCCGTTTTCTACAATAAATAATGGAAGATTATAACGATCATATATTTGACAAAGTGATATTCTAAGTCCTAAAGGGTCCACTGCCCAGCCCCAATCTGAAACTTCAAGATATGGGTTTTTACAAGCCGTCACTTGATTTCCACCTGTTCTTTGTACATTCGGATCAGTAGATGAAACTGTGGACATATAATAACTAAATCCAATATAATCTACTGTTCCTTCCTTTATTATCTCATCATCTCCGATTTCTTTCTTTATAACTACTCCTTTTCTCTCAAATTCTTTTATCTTATGAGCTGGATAATATCCTTTACATTGTACGTCCATATAAAATTCTTTTTCACGGTTAAAAGTTAATGCTTCCATTACATCTTCAGGTTTACAAGTCATAGGATAGCTTGGTATATATGCTACCATCATACCTATCTTAAAATCAGGATTAATTTCATGTCCTATTTTTACAGCCTTAGCACTTGCAACAAACAAATGATGCGCTGCTTGATATTTTGTTCTATCATCATTATTATGAATTCCAATTTGAGTCCAGCTTCTTAAAAAATTTATTTCATTAAAAGTCATCCAATATTTAACCTTATTCTTATATCTTTTAAAAATAGTTTCGCAAAAGAAAACAAAATAATCTATTACGTCTCGACTTGACCAACCATCTAAAGTATCAGCCAAATACATCGGTATATCAAAATGATTTATTGTAACAACAGGCTCAATTCCATACTTTAATAGTTCGTCAAATACATCGTCATAAAATTTTAACCCTTCTTCATTTAAATCTTTCGTTCCATTTGGTGCAATTCTAGACCAATTTAAAGACATTCTAAAGCATTTAAAACCCATTTTTGAAAATAGTTTAATATCTTCTTTATAGTGACCATAAAAATCTGTTGCCACATGACTTGGATAGTATGTATTGGGATCAATATAACCTACTGCCCCTTCTGGCAATGAGTCATTTCTATTTGTTTTTTTTATATCTCCCTCTACCGTTTTGTATGTTATCATACGCGGTGAAGTGTGACTACCTCCAGTAATAGCATCTAAGGTACTTAAACCTTTGCCGCCAGATATGTATCCTCCTTCATACTGATTTGCTGCAGTAGCTCCTCCCCATAAAAAATCCTTTGAAAAACCATTCATTTTATATCTCTCCTTTATTTTAATTGTTACCACATTAATGTTAGTATAACATATTACATAGTGGCAATGTCTATAACTTAACCTTACAAACCAAGTTACTTTGGAGCTTTAAGAATCAAATGATATTTTAGGAAAGCAAAAGCTTGAGCGATTAGGAAGTGCTTCAGGTGCTATTATGGACATTCATAAAGAGAAGCTACATTCTAATAATATAGAAAATTTATTTGAAATTATTTTAAAAAGGTTATGAAAATCATTCCAAATGCTACAATGGGATCAATTTTAGAACTAAAGGATGGTATTATACTTAAAAACGAAATTTAATTATATATCTATATGCAAACAATCACAATATACTTTATATTCTTTTAATTTTTTATTAACAAATTAGTAACATTTTATTAATAAATTGAAACGATTTCTCATTTGCAATATTTTTAAAAAAATTATAAAATATAAATGTAAACAATGAAAACAATAAATTATATTAATTGATAGAATGTATTGTTTTTAATAAATTATTAGGAGGAATACAAAATGAAATTTTTAAGAGAAGTATTTAGTAAAGAAAATATTATGAGGTCTTTGGCATTAAATCACTTTGCTACAACAAGAATGACAAAATATGATGTTCAACTTTTTATGGAACTTTATAATTCAACTAATGGTTCAAAAACAGAAAAAGCTGCATAGCTTTCAATATGCAGCTTTTTCTGTTTTTTGAAGTCATATTAATATTATGCAAATCTCTAAAATAATTTTATTTTTCTATCTTTTCTATCTTTTCTTTAAATTGAGGTAGATAATCTTTGTGAGCTACAAGCATTTCATCTAATAATGTTTTAGCTATATTACCGCTTGGAACAATTGGATTAATAGTAAAAGCATGCAGTGCTGTGCCATAATTTCCTGTAACCGCTGCTTTAATTGTAGTTTCCTCCATTGCTTTCATTATTTGCACCATTCCTCTTGGAGCAGGATCAAATTTACCCCAATTAATAGGCTGAGGCCCATTTGATGTAATTATACTTGAAATTTCAACTATTGAATCATATGGCAAGTCTTTTATAGCTCCATTATTTTTTGTACTAACTACCATACTAGTTCTTTTGTCGTTGTATATAGAAGAAATTAGTTCACAAGCAGCATCGCTATAATATGTTCCGCCTCGTTTAGTCAATTGTTCTGGCTTATAATTTAAATTTGGATCTTTATAAAGTTCAAATAATTCAGCTTCTGTTCTTTTTACTACTTCAGCTCGAGTTTCATTTTTATGGAAGCTTTTAATTTCTTCTTCAAGCATATCATTTGTAATATAATAATATCTGTGATAAGAACATGGCAAAATTCCCAAATCTTCAATCTGCTCGTAGTTAAACTTTAAGTCTTTAATATTTGCCATGCCAGTTACTTCAACTGCTTTTTCAGGATGATATAGTTTTTCTATTACTTCTTTAGTTCTTTCCTTGCCTTCTTTATCCCAAACCCTGTGCCAATGAAAGTGATTTAAACCTGCAAATTTAAAAAACAAATTCTCTTCTTTTTCATTTAAAACTTCACAGCATAATTTAATATATCTAATTGGCACATTGCATAAACCTACAGTTTTTTTAAAGCCACCATATTTTATTGCTGCTTCTGTAATCATTCCTGACGGATTAGTAAAGTTAACGAGCCATGCATTTGGGCACAACTCTTTCATATCTTTAATAATATCTAAAATTACTGGAACTGTTCTAAAAGCTTTAAACATACCACCGGCACCATTAGTTTCTTGTCCAATAATACCATGGCTCAAAGGAATACGTTCATCCTTTATTCTCGCATCTAATAATCCGACTCTAAATTGAGTAGATACGAAATCTGCATCCTTAAGGGCCTCTCTTCTATCTAAGGTTAAATGAACCTCCCAATCTAAACCTTCTTTTGCTACCATACGTTTTGCAAGTTCTCCAACTATATTTAGTTTTTCTCTTCCCTCTTCTATATCAACTAGCCAAATTTCTTTTATTGGAAGCTCATTTTTTCTTTTTATGTAACCTTCAATCAATTCTGGAGTATAACTTGAACCGCCTCCAATAGTAACTATTTTTAGTTTATCCTTCCTCATTATAATAAATCCCCCTTTTTCTTAAGAAATTGTTTACAAGTAAAGTATAGACTTTACTTTCTTTAATTTCAATTCGAAAAAGTATTATCTGTATTGATACAGTTTATTTCCTCATTATAATAAGAACTATAGGCATCACTACGATACCAATTATAATAGATACTGAAGTCATAAAGGCCGATATCTCAACATCTGCTCCAGCTTCACTAGTAAAACCGGAAATCATTGCTGCAAGAGGTGCAAAATAAAGCATACATAATACCATTTTGATATCTTTTGAAAAAGGCAAGAAAAACATTGTAATTATAGTAAAAGCTATTGAAAAGCCGTATCTTATTACAAGAAACTTAAGGGCTATGTTAAGTTTATGTTTATTTAACTTAAGTTCTAATCCAATTCCTATCATAAGCATTGCCATAAAAGTATTTGCACTTCCTACAGTACTAGTAAAAGTGATAACAGGAGATGGAAAATGTAATTTAAGCAGTCTAAAAATTAATAAGAACAAATATGTATCAAAAATAGGCGAGCTAAACATACTTTTAATAAAACTCATTGGTGTTATCTTTTCCTTATCTTTAGCAATCGCCATTCCAAAACCATATCCAATGCCTGCTGCAGCTATTGAATTTCCAATATCGAATATGGAAGCAATAAGAACAGCAAATGAACCAGCAAAACCTGAAATATATGGCATAGCAAATGCGCCTATATTATAACTTGAGCTATTAAATATGCTAAATGCCTTTTCTTTTGAGCCTTTTTTTCGATTTAAAAAGTATGCAGTTAATTGTTGAATTAGATTTGTTAAAATACCAACTGCAACTAAAAACATTAGTCCAAGATTAATGTTGAAAGTATTAAAATTTGTTGCAAGTGCACAAGGTAGTGTTATATAAAGCGCTACCTTGGAGAACTTTGGAAAATCATCATAACTAACCCATTTCAATTGTTTTATACCATAACCTATTGCTATAATTAAAACTAAAGAAATAGCTTTAATAAATATTTGTGTCATTTTTTCTCCTATGTACTAATTTAAAATAAATTTTTCGATAACTTCTGCCAATACACCCTCGTTGTTATCATTTTTACAAACATATTTGCATGACTTTTTAACAGCAGCAACTGCATTACCAGCGGCTACACTTAACCCTGCAGCATTTAACATAGACATATCATTAAAATTATCTCCTACTGCAATAGTTTCTTCTTTTTTTATTCCTAATAGCTCAGCTAATTTTAGCATTGCTTCTCCCTTATTTACTCCATGCTTATTTAACTCTAAATAACGATTTGAAGAATAGCTTACACTAACTGTACCTTTTCCTGTTGCTGGTACAAATTTAACTCCTAGCTCTGTAGCTTTTTTAATTGCAGCAATATTTTTTTCACATACTTTGTGTTCATCATTTAACAAAGTTTCATCTAAATCGCTTACTATTAGCTTGTACAATAATATCCCTCCCTTTTCTACTCACATTATATCTTTTTAGTTAAAGATATACAATTTAAGTTGTATTATCTATTCAACCCTTTTACGACCACATATCCTTCAGTTATTTCCACTTCGCTTATACTTCCGTTGTCAACTTTGAAATGCCAACTATCCTCAACTTTCATACCTAAAAGCATGGATATTGCATTTCTTATAAAGCCCCCATGAGCTACAATTAAAAAATTGCCTTCTTCTTTTAATATTTTATCTAAAAAGGATTTGTGTCTAGTGTATGCTGCAATCACACTTTCTCCTTTTGGAAAAATAAAATCAGCTTTTCCTTTTATCCACTCTGAATGTTCCTTAGGATACCTTTCCTCAATTTCTTTATAGGTTAAGTTATCCCAGAGTCCAAAATTAATTTCCTTTAAAGCCTCGTCAAAAATTATTTCCTTTGGAAAAATTTCATGAATAATCGAAGCTGTCTCTCTTGCTCTTTTAAGTGGGCTGCAATATATTTTATCGATAGCTTCATCTCTAAGCTTATCAGCTACTTCAATTGCTTCTTCGATGCCAGTTCTATTTAACGGAACATCTGTATGTCCAACAAATGCTCCAATTTTGTTGCTTTTTGTTTGTCCGTGTCTAACTAAAATTAATTTTAACATTTTATCTACCTACCACATTCAAAATAATGTACGATACGATAATAAATATTGTTTGATTCAGTTCACAAACCGCTCCTAATACATCACCAGTAGCTCCATCTATTTTTTTGCTGAACAATTTTATTAACACAACTGCAGATATGATTGGAAATATCCACAAAAAATTGTTTAAGTCTGCTACAAGAAAAATAATCAAATATATAGCGGTGCCAATTGCTAATTCCTTTTTCCCACAATAATCTATGAAGGATTTTCCAAGACCTTCACCACTTCTGGCATACTTTGATAAGCTTGCACCTACTATAGAGCCTAATCTCCCTGCAACAGGGAATAATATAAGCATTTTAATTATATAATTTGAATAAAATTCAGATAGAAAGGCAAAGTTTAATAAAAAAACTGAAATTATTGCAAGTACTGCATTTGTCCCTACCCTGCTGTCTCGCATGATTTCTAGTATTCTTTCCTTTGGTCTATTTGAAAATAAACCGTCAAAAGTGTCACCTAAACCATCTAAATGAAGACCACCTGTAAGCACTATGTATTCAATTAAAATTAAAGCTACACATAACTGTTGCGGCAATAACATGTTTAACACCACAAAAGAAAATGCAAGTATTATTCCAATAACTAAACCTATTAATGGAGCAAAGGCAAGACCTTTTCCAAAGTCTTCATTCCCAGCTTCTGCTTCATATTTTATAGGAATTGTTGTTAGAAATTGAAGCATTAATATTATTCTTTTTATTATCCTCACTACATTTCACTCCTTATTTAATTCTAACAGGAATTCCTGATACACAAAAGTACACCTCTTCTGCTGCTTTTGCTAAAATTTGATTTGCCCTTCCTGCTATATCTCTAAATAATCTTCCAAGGGGATATTCTGGAACTAACCCCATGCCGACTTCATTAGTAACTATAATAAATTTTGAATCATTCATTTCAATGAGTTCTATCAATTTATTTATCTCTCCATCAACATAAGCTTCTATTTCTAAAATTTCTTCTTTATTAATATTATCTACGTCAGTGCACTTTTCAAGTATTAAATTTGTTACCATGTTTGTGATACAATCTAACAAAACACCATTTGTATTTTTTAGTTTTTCTGAAAGGTTAATATCATAATCCTTATACCCCTCAAAGGTTTCCCACTCTTTTGGCCTTTGTGCCTTATGCTTTTTTACCCTAAGCTTCATTTCTTCATCAAAAGGTATTGAAGTTGCAATGTATAAAATATTACCTATAGTATCTTTAGCTAACTTTTCTGCATATGAACTTTTGCCGCTTCTCGCTCCACCAGTTACTAATATTATTTTACCCATATTAAAACTCGATTCCTTCTCTTGCATTTATTCCCTCTTCATAAGGATGCTTTAACCCTTTCATTTCTGTCACATAGTTTGCAAGGTCAAATATTTCCTTTGGTACATCTCTTCCTGTCAATACAAGCTCTAAAGCTTTGGGTTTTTCATTTATTAACTGTTCTACTTCTTTAAGATTAACAAGGTTGTTTTTTAGAGAACCCATTATTTCATCTAATATTATTAAATCCCATTGTTCACTTTTAGCATTTTCAATTGCATAATCTAAAGCTTTTTGCTCGGATTGTTTTAATAAAGCCTTTTCTTCATCATTCATATTCCAAAAAAATCCATCAACCTTTTTAGTCCTAAAATATTTAAAATTTTCGTCTAATTTATCTATGCTCATAAGCTCACCTGAACTTCCGCTTTTAAGAAATTGAATAAGAAGAACTTTTTTTCCTCTTCCCCAAGCTCTAAGTCCAAGTCCTATTGCTGCAGTAGTTTTTCCTTTACCGTCACCGGTGTATACATGCACTAAACCTTTATTCATTTAGCTATACCTCCCCTTCATATTTTATACTATAACCTCTTGGCGTTACAATTTTACCGTCCTTTATGTAACTTTGACTATTACCTATAATAACAATTGATAGCATATCTGAATTTTGGTAATCAAAGGTATCTAGTGTACTTATTATAACCTCTTCACCAGCCCTAAGAGCATTTTTAACAAGTCCTACAGGCGTAGTTCCTTTTCTATATTTTTTTATTATATCTAAACATTCCTTTAAATATTCTGGTCTACCATTACTTCTTGGATTGTATAAGGATATAACAAAATCAGCATCTGAGGCCATATCTACTCTCTTTTTAATTTTTTCATATGGTGTCATTAAGTCGCTAAGACTAATGTTGCAGTTATCATGCATAAGAGGAGAACCTAAAAGTGAAGCTGCTGCAGTAGCTGCAGTAAGACCTGGTATAACTTCTATTTGTTCATCCTTTTTAAGTTCATATATTAAACCAGCCATTCCATAGATGCCAGAATCACCTGTACTTACTATAGCTACAGTTTTATTTTTTGAAAGTTCCAAAGCTTTCTTACATCTTTCAACTTCACCTTTCATCCCAGTAGCATAAACTTCTTTACCTTCTATTAAAGGCTCTATAAGTTTTATATACTTTGTATAACCTACTATAATTTCGCTATTTAAAATTACTTCTTTTGCTTTAATTGTCATATGTTCTAATCCGCCTGGACCAATTCCTACTACGTATAGTTTACCCATAATTTTTTATCTCCCTTATTTTATCCACAATTTCTTTTTCACTATTATAAACTTTTCCACAATTTTCTTTTTCCCTGTCTATTATAAATGCATAAATGTCTTCTTCTATTGCTGCTATTAGCTTTTCTTCTGCACCACCCTCAGCACCGCTGTCTTTTAATATTATTGCCTTTGCATCATAATGTTTTATAAATCCTTTGTTTAACTGAAGACTAATAGGTCCTTTTATAGCTACAATATCTTCTATATTTATATTTAATTTTAAGCAGTTTTCCATAACCTTTAAAGAAGGCAGTACCCTGTGCACAAATCTTGCTGGAATATTTGCTTCCACAAATTTTTTCAAATTGTTGCTTCCAGTAGTATTTAAAATAACACCATTTTTTAAAGTCTTTATAGATTTTATTTTTTCAAACAATGTTTCATAATTATCTACAAAAATTACTTTATCCTCATCTTTATATTTACTAGTAACTGCTGGTCTTTCATATCTTAAAAATTGTAAACTTAATTCACTGCATATTTCCCTCAAGTTTTTTGTTACTTCTTTGGCATATGGATGAGATGCATCTACTACAAGTGTTACTCCTTTTTGTAGCAGCATATTTTTAATTTCTTCCTTCATAAGCGGTGACGTATTTAAATATTTGTATTTGAATCCTTTTAAAAGTTCCCCGCCATACTCAGTAGCTGTTGAAATCAACAGATTATCTGTATACTCATTTAAAGCAGAAACTATATTTTTACCTTCTGATGTTCCAAGAAACAAAGCTATCATAATTTTCACCTCAACATTTTCCTATACACAAGGTCATTCCATCTAAAGCTAATTTTTCTACTATAATCTTGCCATTACTAAGTTCTACACAAGGCTCGCATACCGCTTTAACTCCAATAGTCTTTTTTACAAAAGCACTACCTTCAAATTTCCACTCTATTTTTCTTATTTGTTCAATGGACCAAATATCTAAGTGGCAATCCAAAGCCTTTTTCAGCTTTAATATGGCTTCTTCATCTTTTTTAACTTCTACTGTAGCAATAGTTTTTATTGCTCTTATATCTAAATTATTTTGTATAAATGCTTCTTGTAATTTTGCATACATTTTTTCGAAAGGATAATTTTTTTTACAGCCTATGCCTATAACAAGATTTTTTCTTATTAATTTTAAATATGGCACACTAGAATTAATATTTAATTTATTTGTTACAAAAATAGCTCCAGCAGCCTCATCTATTGCTTCTACATAACCCATTGGACAAAGTATTTCCTTGTCTTCATCAATAAAAGCTACCTTTTTATTATTTACTAAAAGTGCTGCAATGTCTTTTTCTATATCCATATTCGTTATAATAAGATTATTTTCTTGTGCTAAAACATCTGGTGCCTCAAAGCCTATATTATCAGAAGCTGTCGTTATTATTGGCTGAGCTTTAATAATTTTTGCAATTTGTAAAGTTAGCCTATTTGCTCCACCTAAATGACCACTTAAAAGGCTTATTACAAATTTTCCAGTACAATCAATTACAATTACTGCTGGATCAGTTAGCTTGGTGTTTATATATGGTGCTATACTTCTTACTGCTATTCCAGTAGAAGAAATAAATATAACCGCCTTATAATTTTCCATAGCTTCTTTAACGCTTGACTTCATATCAAAAGCTTCACTTCTATATTTAGAAAACAATTTAATTTTAATGCTATTCTCTATTTTGTCAGCAATTAAATCTCCCATTTCTGTAACGCTAATTACTGCAGCCTCCATAATTAAAATTAAACCCCTTTTCTATACATATGAGTAAAGCTTTTATCGTATAAAAGACTTTTATTGTAATCACAATCTATAAAATCTCCTACAAGAATCTGTGCACATTTTGTTATGTTTGCAGCTTTAACTTTTTCACTTATATCATCAAGAGTTCCGATAATTGCTCTTTCATCTTCCCAAGTAGCTCTTTCTACAACAGCTATAGGAACATTTCTTCCATATCCTTTTTTTAGCTTTTCCACAACTTTATCTATCATACTTATGGATAAAAATATCGCCATAGAAGCTCCTACTGCTGCTAATTTTTCTAAATCCTCTGTTTCAGGTACTGGTGTTCTTCCTTCAACCCTTGTAAGTATTACCGTTTGCGTAACTTTTGGAAGGGTAAATTCCTTTTTTATTGCAGCAGCTGCAGCAGTAAAGGAGCTTACACCAGGAATAACTTCATATGATATATTCATTTTATCTAATTCATCCATTTGCTCCTTTATTGCTCCATATATTGCTGGGTCTCCTGTATGAAGTCTCACCACTATTTTGTCTCTATTATTTTTAATTACTTCTAGTACTTCCTCTAAATTCATTGAAGCTGAATTATAGGTTTTTACACCTTCCTTGCAAAAGGATAAGTGCTCACTGCTTACTAAAGAACCTGCGTATATAACTGCATCAGCTCCTTTTAGTATTTCTCTGCCTTTAACCGTTATTAAATCCACATCACCAGGTCCTGCTCCGATAAAATATACCATTTTGTTACTCCTTTCTATGTGCTATTATTAGCGCCATATATTCTCTATTTTTTATTATATCTTCTTTATTTCTTATGACTTCTTGCCCATCTCTGCCAGCTTTTTTCACATATACATAGCTAAAGCCTCTTTGTTCTAGATAATTGATAACTTCCTCTTCCTTTTTATAAACCTTCATTATTACTACATTCTTTTCTTCTTTAATAGCTTCTAAACTATTGCTAGGAATAATTAATAGTGGCTCATCACCGATAACTAAAGGCTCCTTGGCAAGGCTAGCGCAAGCGCAAAAGGAAGTAATACCTGGAATCGTTTCTGTTTCATAACCTTTCTCTTCTATATATTTCAAAAGATAAATATAGGTACTGTAAATAAAGGGGTCTCCTATAGTTAAAAAAGCTACATTTTTACCTTCTTTAATTTTTTCTTCAATGGTTTTAAAGGCTTCAAAAATTTTACCTTCCTGCTCTTCTCCACCCATTGGGAAATGTTTTATTAATACTTCTGTTCCTTCTTTAATAAACTCCTTTGCAGTATCTAGTGCGATGCTTTTTCCCTTTGCCATAGAGCTAGGAGCTACTATAACCTCTGAATTTTGTATAATCCTAACCGCTTTTAAAGTTAATAATTCACTATCTCCAGGTCCTACACCTATTCCATATAATTTTGCCATTCGTTCTCTACCTACTTCCACTTATAATAAAAATTGGATTACCAGCAACTAGCATATAACTGTTTCCTCTAGTTTTGCTAACTCCAATTTGGACACATTCTGTTTTAAAGCCTAACTTTTTTAAAGTTTCCATGGCTAAATATAAATTATTTATAGTTATAAAATTTAGTACTATTTTACCCTTTGGTTTTAGCTTCTGTGAATAACTTTCAATAATTTCTGTAATGTTTCCACCACTTCCACCTATAAATATTCCATCAAAGGTTTCCTTAATGTCCTTTTCCACCTGAAGAGCTTCACCTTCAATAACCTGTAAGTTTTCAGCGTTAAATTTTTCTTTGTTTTTGTAAATTACCTTTAGTGCTTCCTCATCCATTTCTATAGCAACGACTTTACCCTTAGGACTGCATTTACTCATTTGAATACTTATGGAGCCAGTTCCTGCACCTATATCTAAAAGGTTATAATCCTCTTCTATTTCAAGCTTTGCAATACTAAGTATTCTAATTTCTTCCTTTGTCATAGGGCAGTCTCCTCGTATGAACTCCTCATCTTTAATGTATTTCAACTATTTTACCTCCCTTTCAACTATAACCACGCATAAATCTGAAAACAAATTATTTACTAACTTTTCTGGTTTTCCTGAAGTTATTTTTTCATCTTGATATGATAGATTTTCACCTACAAAAACTTCTGCTTTTATACTATTTCTTATTAACTCTTTACATATAAAGTTTGGATTACTTTCCTTGTCTGTTAACCAAACAGATAATTTATTATTTAAAACTTCTTTTGCGATTTCTTCTCTTCTTCCATGAACACTTTTAAGCTTTGCATCTTGCCAAGGCTTTTTTAGCTTAGAGCATAGATATTGAAAGGAGCTAATTCCTGGAATAACTTCTATTTTGCCATCATAATTTTTCATTATATAATCTGTTATTCCATAAAAGCATGGGTCTCCAGAAGCTACAATAGCTATACTACTCTTTTCGTTATCTTTAATAAATTGAGCAGTTGCTTTAAGTGAATTTATATAAACTTTGTTCCCATTTATAAAATTTAAGCTGTTTATTGCTCTTAGAAAGCCTATTACATAATCGCAGCTTTCTATAACCTCTACTGCTTTTGGCAAAATGTAAGCTTTATCACCAGGACCTATGCCAACTATAAATTTACTGCTATTGCTTCCTGTTGTCACAAAGCACACCTCCATCCATAGAATACAATATTACTTCAGCTTCTACCTCATTATGAGTATATATTTTAATCCTATTTTCAATTTTATCTGCAATCCTTTTATATATATCCTTAAATTTATTATCTATTATTTTTACTGCACCTTCTGTAGTCTTTTCATTATAAACTCTTTGTACTAGTTCTATATCTGCACCCATTAATGCAAGTTCTAAAGCCAATACCTCGAGTCTTACATCACAAACCTTGCTATGTGTGTTAAAGCAGCCTGCAGATACCTTTGAAAGCTTTCCTATATGACCAACTATAAGTGCTTTTTTGATTTCTTTTTCTCTTAAACACTCTAGGGCATAGCCAACATAGTTTGACATTATTACCGACTTATTTAAATCCAAATTTAGTGCCTTTGCTTTATCTTCTCCCATATTTCCAAAGAGAAGTATCAAGTCTTTATGTCCTGCAGCAGCTTTTTGGCTTATTTCAAGCTTTACTGATTCTTTTAAAGCTTCCTCTGACATTGGCATTACAATACCAGTGGTTCCAAGGATAGATATGCCACCTAATATATTTAGTCTAGGATTAAAAGTCTTTTTTGCTACCTCTTCACCTTTAGGCACAAAAATTGTAATTTCAACTCCACTTTCCTTTGGTAACACCTTATCCACTTCTTTTTTTATCATAAGCCTGGGAACATGATTAATAGCTGGTTCACCCTTTTTTACATATAGCCCTTCACTGTGAACAACACCTACGCCTTTTCCACCTTTTAAGATGTAACCTTCTTTTATCTTTCTTGCCCTAGCCCAAATTTCAAGACCATGAGTAGCATCAGGGTCATCTCCACCATCTTTAATTATGCAACATTCCACAAAGTTTTGTCCTTTATTTACCTTTTCTATATGCAAATCTAGTTCAATGCCCTTTGGAGTATCTATTTTTATTTGTGTTATCTCTACTTTTTCGTAAAGCATCTTAGTTGCCGCCTTTGCCGCTGCAGCAGCACAAGAGCCTGTTGTATATCCACATCTTAATTTTTTACCTTCAAAAGTTACATATAGATCAAGCAAACTAATCCCTCCTTTTGTATTTTTACTTTCTAATCTTGTATTAATTTAGTTGATTCAAAGTTGACAATGGACAATGAAAGTGAAGAAAAATTTCTTTCATTGTCAATTGTCCATTATCAATTATCAATTGAATTATCTTTCATATATCATATACATAAGTGCATTAACTATAGCTGCTGCTACAGTGCTTCCGCCTTTTCTTCCTCTAACAGTTATCATTGGAATATTAAGCTTTTCAAATTGTTCCTTTGACTCTGCCGCACCTACAAAACCAATTGGTGCACCAATTACGAAGCTTGCCTTTGCTTTGCCCTCTTCAATAAGCTCCTTTAGTCTAAATAATGCCGTTGGTGCATTTCCAAAAGCAAAAAACTGAACACCATCTTCTACTGCCTTTTCAATAGCTGCCATAGACCTTGTAATTCCTCTTTCTTTTGACAGTTTAGCTACTTTTTCATCGCTCACATAGCATACACACTTACAGTTTAAAGCTTTTAGTGCGCTCTTATTTATTCCTGAAAGTGCCATATTAGTATCTGTATAAATTGTTACACCCTTTTTTAAAAGCTTTAAAGCCTCCTCTATTGAACCTTCTCTAATATATAATAAATCCTTATATTCAAAATCCGCTGTGGTATGTATCACTCTTTTTATAATTTTAAGCTCATTTTCACTAAAGTTATGCTCTCCCATTTCTTCACCGATGATTTCAAAGCTTCTTTTTTCTATATCCATTGGTTTTTTTATATAATCCAATTCGTTACCTCCTAAATTTTTGTACTGAAATTTATTTTTATATAACAATAATAAATATTGTTATTATTTATTTTATTATACATTCTTCTTACCAAAATGTACTTTTCTATGACAATTTGGACATAAAGCTAAAGTATTATCAATAGTATCTTCTCCTCCTTTTGACAATTCAGTCTTGTGATGCACTTCCAGATAAGGTGTACCATCCGAAGTTCTTATAAAAGGTGCATCTTTATGACAAAGTTCACATTTACCATTTGCTCTTACTAAAGTTTCAGCTACCACGTCTGGATTCCTGTTAAATACAATTATTTTAGCAATAACTTTTTCAGGCATCTTTTTCGCATGTTTTAATCTTTTTAATCTATCTAAGCTTGAAGACCTTTTCGCCTTAATTACATTGTTTTCAAATTCGTACTTTAAATTTTCTAATAATTTTATTTCTTGATATTCCCAAAACTGTGTTAAAAAATCTTTACCTTCTATATCATGTCTACGTATAGATTTCCCAAATGGCGTTTTCTTTACTATAAATGAAGCTCTTCTATAACTTTCCCATACTAAATTATTTTCGTTAATATAGCTGAGTTCACTTAATTGTTCAAAATGTATCCAATATAATTTAAATTCGCAATTAATTGTACTTTTAACTTGTTTTTGAATAATATTATTTTTTAATTCAGGATGTATCTTATCTTGTATCATCCATATACCTTTATCTGATTTATGACAATATGCTATAAGATATAATCTACCGATAATAAAAGATATTGCTGTATTATTTCCACCAAAATATGCCTCACTAGGAATACCTGTATTTTTAAATCCATTCTCAAAAAATTTTATCAAGTCATCCTCTTTATCTTTTAGACTCTTTTTATTTGATGTCCAATTTAAAATTACTTCCTTATAATCTTTAATTTTGATCATCCCCATTATATAGATTTATTAAGTTCAAAACATTCAACATCTAATTAACATTTCCTCTACAGAAAATTATAGCTACAGATAGATTAAATTGCTTTCTATTTATTATCGTCACTTTTCCTGTTTCTTTCTTATAATTCAAATTTTTAAGAACAATCAAAAATGAATCATTATCTGAATAAAACTCAGGTTCTTTATCATCTGTATATTGGGATTGAACTTGTTTAACTGTACCAATCATCATCTATATATAATTCAGAACATCTAGAGGTTTTTCGATTTGTTCAAAGTTCTCTTTTCTGCCTGATGGTTGCATTGTTCCCTCTTGTAAATACCAAACCGCTTGGACAGCATTCATTCCTAGTTCTCTAGCAGCTTCTAATTCAAAACTACCTCCGTCTCCCACATATACACATTCATCAGCTTTTACCATCAATTTATTCATACATCTTTTATAGATTTCAGCATCCGGTTTTTGTATTCCTTGTTCATATGATAGGTAAACTGCATCAAAATATGGAAACAGTTCACTTTTTTGAATTACATATGCTTCCTCAGAAAAACAATTACTTATTAGTCCTATCATAATTCCTTTTTCCTTTAAGCTACAAAGCAATGATATTATTTCTGGGTGCAAATGATTAAAACACTCTTTTTTTGCTGCTATACGTTTTTGAACAATTGAATCCTGTAATTCCTTAGAATAGCACTTGTTCTTTGTAAAAATCATTTCTAATGCTTCCTCCAATGTCATTTCACCTATTGTTCGGTGGATTTCTGTAGGCTTCCACAGTTCTTGAAATTTATCTTCTGATATTCCTGCATCTATAGACATTTGTGTTCCAAAATATAGAGGACTTTTAAAATGAGTTATTAAAGTTTCATACATATCAAAAATTACTGCTTTTATCATAAATAAACCTCCTGTTTTGACAAATTGATTTTTAGTATTTTATAAACTCTTTTGCTTCATTTAGTATTCTTTTTGAACTCTCAAATTGAAAAGCATTCATTGCTTCTTCATATGTCATTAAATAAGCACCTTCTAATTCCTCTTCTTGATAACATAGTTGCTTTTTATCATACTCCGCAACAAAATATATAAATCTATAAAATCGTTCCATCAGGAGCATTTTCATATGTAGCATAAATAATATGAACTGCACAATGATGAATTATCTATTTCAGTCTATATCTCCTATCCTTATTGCCGCCAACTACTTCTACTTTTTCTTTCTCAATTAATCCTTTCAAAATAGTTTTCGTTCTAGTTGTTTTTACTCCTAACCGCTCTGCTATCTCATCTAATCTATATTCCTTTTGTGGCACCATATACTGTAATAATATATCATATTGTTGTTGCGTTTTTATCGTCACTTTTTTATCGTCACTTTTTATCGTCGCTTTTTTATCGTCACTTTTTATCGTCGCTTTTTTATCGTCACTTTTTATCGTCGCTTTTTTATCGTCACTTTTTATCGTCGCTTTTCCTTTTTCTCTCTTATAATTCAAATTTTTAAGAATAATCAAAAATGAATCATTATCTGAATAAAACTCAGGCTCTTTATCAACAGTATATGTTGGTTGAATTTTATAATCACCTAAAATCTTTTTGAATCCACTACCTCTACGATCCATATATCTAATACGATTAAATATATCCGCTATAATAGGATTTCTTCTTCGAGAAGGAATATGTAACAGATCTCTATCCTGTATTTTACTTCCATCAATCATTCCACCTGGTGAATAAATTTCAATGCGGTCATCAAACATATCAACATGAACTTCACTGCCAACTTCAAGATAATTTCTATGGATTAAAGCATTAACAAGTGCTTCTAATACTGGTCTTTCTGGATAATCTTGCATTTCCAAACGACCATCAGAAGTTTTTTTCCATCGAACTTTCGAATTATTTTTCACAAATTCAGTACCGTCCTGAAGCAAATTAATAAGACCGCCTGAAAATTCTTTATCGTCAATAGCATCAATTATACCGGGTGCCTTGTCAAGACCATTCCATCTAGTACAAAATAACCTAGAATGTCTTATAGGCGATTCGTCCGCCAATAGTGCCCCTGCATTTGTTAAATTACCATCTTCATCTACAATACCAAATGATTCATAATCTGAATCTTCAAATGAATTTCCGCTTCTCTGTTTATACGTAGCTTTCAATTTAGAAAATGCATAGTCATCAAAATTATATTTTGACTTGAGACTATCATACGAAGCAGCACTTCCTTTAATTACAAGTTCCTTTAATTTCGCCCTATCTACTGGTACGCTCTCATTCCCAATACGTTGATATGCAATTTTGGTTCCATCCCCATCATAATAATATGGTGTTTCATCTCCAGAAAACACTTTCACAATAACAAGTTTCTTATTATCTTCTGTTCTATAGAAACTAAGCTTAAAATTAGGTATTGGGTCTAATCTTACTTTGATCTGTTCACTTATAATCTCTGCATCACGCTCTGCATTTTTTAGTCCAATAGCAATATCATCATTTGAAATACCAAATATAAGAACCCCACCCATACCATTAGCAAATGCACTTATGCTTTTACACCAACTTTTAGGTTTCTTTACTTCTAGCATTTCTTTTTTATCATATTCAGTTGCTTCTCCAATCAAATCTTTTATGTCCATTTTTCCATCTCCTCAATATTATATGAACATTTTTTACATTTTTAATCATTTTTTCTATATAACATACTTCTCGATTTATATCATTTACTCTATCCATCAGCACTACATTATGTGACCATGGAATTTGTGCAACTACTTGTTGCACAAATTCCATGTCTATATATTCAGATGCAAATTTTCTCATATATTTTAAATTTCTAGAAGAAAATTCTTTTTGATCTGGAAATTCATCTTTTATCTCTTTTGCAATATTGTCAATTACTTTTGCTCCCCAACCTTCTGACTTCAGTATTCTGATTTCTGCTTTCTGTCATACTAAACTCTTCAAAAACTCCAAATCACTAAAAAAATGAACATGTGGATAAGCTCCCAAGGTATTATTTTTTAAATAGCCACATTTCCACTCTTTAATTTTTCCATCATAGTTTTCCTTTTTCACGTCATATATTTTGTTTTCTTCCGATGTTATAAAGGACTTATGAAACTCATGACAATTTATTTTCATTCCCTTTGGAAATATATGATTATCTCCATCTATTTCAACCTCTGCATAGCCAAAGTTTTTTAGTCCCTTTCCCATCTCAGCTTTTCCTTTAAAAAAGCCTACCATTTTACTGCCTTCAATGCTCTCCATCAAATACATGAGCCCACCGCATTCTGCGTAGGCTTTATTACCACTATCTAAATATTCCTTTATGCTTTTCAGCATACTAACGTTTAGGCTTAGCTTTTCTTTAAAAACTTCAGGATAACCACCACCTAAATATAAGAAATTAGTTCCCTCAGGGATATTCTCATCCTTTAAAGGACTAAAATATTTAACCTCACCAAGCTCCTCTAAAAGTTCAAGATTTTCTTTATAGTAAAAACTAAAAGCTTCATCAAAAGCTACTGCTGTTTTTAGCCCCATATTTTCTAAATGAAAGTCATCTTTGCTTTTCTCTGTAGCTGTAAAGCAATGGATTAGACCATCCATATCTACATGCTTCTCTAAAAGTTCACTGCATACTTCAATCTTGTTATTTAAATCTTCAACTTCAACACTTTGAACAAGTCCTAAGTGACGGCTTTTCAGATCTAATTTCTCCTCCTTAGGTACATACCCAAATACTTTAAGCTTAGGACTGCAATGTTTTTGTATTGAAGCTTTTAAAAGGTTATAATAGCTTTCAGTAACATTATTTATAATTACACCTACAATATTATTTTTATCAAAAGCTAGAAGTCCATTTATTTCTGCACATAAAGTTATGCTTTGTGCTTTTGGAGAAATAACTAATACTACTGGCAAATTTAAAATTTTAGCAACATCAGCAGTTGAACCCTCAGAAGTGATCCCTTTTCCATCGTATAATCCCATAACTCCTTCTATGATTCCAAGCTCTCCATCTCCTCTAGAATAGGAAGCCTTGATTCCTGCCTTACCCATTAGATGTTTATCTAGATTTCTAGAGGCTTTCCCAGTAATATACTTATGAAAGGCTGGATCTATATAATCTGGACCTACTTTATAACCTTGCACACTATATCCCCTTTTCATCAAGGCTCTCATTAGTCCTAAGGTTATAGTAGTCTTGCCACCGCCGCTTTTATTTGAAGCTATAACTATACTTTTCATAATGCTTCCTCTATATCCTTTAAAGCTTCTACAAGCTTATTATTTTTATCTCTATCTTTAATAGCAAATCTAACAAAATTATCGTCCAAACCTCTAAAGTTTGATGCCTTTCTAATAACAATTCCTTTTTCTAAACATAAGTTATAAAGGCGACTACCATTAAAGTTTTTTAGTTTGCAAAGTATAAAGTTGCAATTAGTGGGATAAACTTTTTGTATAAAGCTGATTTTTTCCAAAGCTTTTGGTAAATAGTTTATTTCTTCTTTTATCCACTCTCTGCTTTTATTTATGTACCCTTCATCCCTAAGGACATACTTAACAGCTAGTTCTGCAAAACAGTTTATATTCCATGGGTTTTGCTTTCTAATTATTTCACTTATTAAAGCATTGTCTTTGCTTATTCCATAACCAAACCTAATACCAGGCATTCCGAAAAATTTAGTCAAGGCTCTTATTATAAAAATACATTTGTATTCTTTAAGCTCGCTAATATAACTATTAGCTCCACTATAGGCAAATTCTATAAATGCCTCATCTATAATTATTGTTTTTCCTGTTTCTTCTGCATATTTAATAATCGGCATAAACTTTTCCTTATCAATTAAGCTGCCATCAGGATTATTAGGATTTCCAATAATAACTGCGTCCGTTGTTTTAAACTTATTTAAAATATCATCATAAACTAATTCCATGGTGTCACTTCGTGTTGAAAACTTAACCTCACAGCCCCATTTCTTTGCATCTATTTCATATTCCGCAAAGGACGGAACCGCAATAGTTATGCTTTTAAAGCAGCTAATTACAAGATCTATAATTTCTGCTGCACCATTTCCTAAAACTATATTTTCCTTAGTTATATAAGCTTTATTTAAATAATGTATTAAATTAGCTTTTAGTTCTCTATAATGAATATCTGGATAAAGCTCTGCATTTTTTATGCCTTCCAATATATTTTCCTTAAAGCTATTTGATATACCTATAGGGTTTATGTTTGAACTAAAATCTAAAAGCTCATATCCTTTAAATATTCCATCAGAATATATATCTCCACCATGTACACTGTTTATTTTTTCATTTTGCTTATCCACTTCTATTCACCACACTTTCATAACAATCACTTATCACTTGGCAATAAATAAAACTATAATACTTGTAAAAACCAAAACAACAATTTCTGATGAATACATTATCTTTATTGCAGCCTTTATGTGCTCCTTATTTAAGGCTTTTATATTATCACCTATAGTAGGTTTTTCTACAATTTCTCCAAAATATACGTTAGTTCCACCAAGCTGCACCTTTAGTGCTCCTGCAGTAGCTCCTTCTGGGTAAGCACAATTTGGACTTTTATGATTTTTTCTATCTCTTATCATTATTTTTAAGCTTTCAATTATACTGCCCTTTACAAAAGGTGCACTTAAACACATTGCAAGGCCAGTTATTCTAGCAGGAATAAGATTAGCTATATCATCTAGTTTTGCTGGAAAAAAACCTATATCACCATACTTTTCATTTTTGTAACCAAGCATAGAATCCATAGTATTTATTCCTTTATAAAGCATTGCAAATGGTGCTCCTCCTATAATAGCAAATAATAATGGAGCTATTATTCCATCAGAAGTGTTTTCTGCAATAGTTTCAACATCTGCCCTAATAATTTCTTTCTCTGAAAGGCTTGTGGTATCCCTTCCAACAATATAAGATAATTTTACTCTAGCATCTTCAATATCTTCCTTTTCTAGACTATAAAACACCTTTTTGCCTTCCATATGTAGGCTTCTAGCTGCAAGTGTTGTCCAAATGATAAATATGTTTACACCATGATAAAGTATCCAGTTTATTTTGCATAATTGTAAAATAGCAAATGGTACAGTAAAAGTTATTAAACCTACTATTATAACTATCAGAAAACCTGCAAACTTTAATTGTTTACCTTTTCTAAAGCTTTTTCTAAAGAAACCTTCTAAAGCTCGTATAACTTTTCCGATATAAATTATAGGATGAGGAAACCAGTACGGATCTCCTATTGCCCAGTCGATTATAACCGCTATAGCAATATCAAACATATTTTTTTATCCCCATTATTTCGTATATTTTATTTATATCTAAGCTATTTCTAACTATATCCGCTAATTTGTCTAATTCCTTTTCTCTAACATTTTCATATTTGATAGAAGCTTTTTTCTCAATACCTTTACTTTTCCTTAAAGTGTTGACTATGTGCTGTCTAAAATCTATTCCATCGAAAATGCCATGAATGTATGAGCCCATTACATTTTTAGTTTCATTTATAGCTCCATCGTAATAGTTAACCTTTTGTCCATTCTTTTCTTTTATGGTTATTAAAGGCTTTGAACCTTGTTCATAGGTACAATTACCCATATGTATCTCATAACCATATATATTTAAAGCTTTGTTTTCTATTTTGGCTTTTATTCTTGTCGTCACCTTTTCTTTTTCAAATACTGTTTTTATATTCAAAAGTCCCATTCCTTCAACTGACTTTAAAGAAGTTTCAACCTCATAAGGGTCTTCAATTAAGCTTCCTAGCATTTGATATCCACCACAAATGCCAATCACCATTCCCTTTTCACTATAATTTTTTATTGCCTCTTCAATTCCACTTCGTCTTAAATATAAAAGGTCTTCAATGGTGTTTTTTGTTCCTGGAATTATAACTAAATCTGGATTACCAAACTCCTCTAAGGAAGTAATATATCTAACCGAAACATCTTCTTCAATTTTCAACGCGTCGGTATCGGTAAAATTTGATATGTGAGGAAGTTTTATTACTGCAACATCTATTGGTGCTGTAATCATTTTATTAAATTCCACAGCTCCATCTTCATCCTCTAAAGCTAATCTAAAGTATGGTACAACTCCAAAGGTAGGAATTTTAATTATATCCTCCAGCATTGATAGTCCAGGTTTTAAAATTTCAAGATCTCCTCGAAACTTATTTATAATAGTACCTTTTACTCTTTTCTTTTCCTCATCTTTAAGCAGGAGCATTGTACCTGCAAGTGAAGCAAATACTCCTCCTTTATCTATATCACCTACAATAATTACAGGGGCATCTACCATTTCTGCCATTCCCATGTTTACAATGTCTCTATCTCTTAAGTTTATTTCTGCAGGGCTTCCTGCACCTTCCATTACTATGATGTCAAACTGCTCTTCTAAAATGCTAAAGTCTTCCTTTAACATTTCTTTAAATTGAAGCTTCATATTATGATATTCCATAGCACTGCAGTTACAATATACTTTTCCTTTTACTATAACCTGACACTTTTTATCGGTAGTAGGCTTTAGTAAAATAGGATTCATGAAGGCTTCTGGCTCAAGCCCTGATGCATATGCTTGAAGCACTTGAGCTCTGCCCATTTCTTTTCCGTCTAAAGTTATGTAGGAATTTAAGGACATGTTTTGCGATTTATATGGCGTTACTTTATAACCATCTTGCTTAAATATTCTACAAAGTGCTGTTACTAATATACTTTTCCCCACCGAGGAGGCAGTTCCTTGTATCATTATCTTAGCCAAATTACTGTCCTCCTTTTTTAGTGTGTCCAACTCCTAAATAAGTATCATGAAAAGCATCTTCAACATGTTTTATGTAAATGTCTTGAAACTTTTCAAGCTCTCCTAGTCCATGTAGATAAGTTTCTACATTAAAACCTTCATTAGTTAAAACTTTTTTCCAAGAAGTCTCATCCTCTCCAGCCATATCATTTTGTGCATGATCCCCAGCCACTACCATCAATGGAATTAAAGTTACGTCTTTTCCACTACCACTTTGTTTTATTTTATCAATAACATTTCTAAGTGATGGATATCCATCTACATTTGCTATAAATACTTTATCAAAACCTCTATCCACAAATACTAGCTTTAAGCAAGAATAGCAGGCATTCGAAAAATGATTTGTACCATGTCCCATAAAAATAGTAATCCTATCCTCTGGAATTATATCTTTTATAGCATCAACTAATATACTATAATCATCTGGAATTTCTGAATCTTCACCTTTATAATACAAAATAGGTCTTCCGGTTTTAATCCACGAGAAGTCATCTTTGTATTTATCCACTATTTTTGTGATGTATTGAAATTCTACCCCTGGTATCATATGAAGAGGCTGAACGATAACTTCTTCAAAGCCTTCTTTTTTAAGCTTCTCTAAAGCTTCCTCTGGAGTATCAACAATTATTCCATCTCTATTTTTAAGTATTTTTATAATAATATGGGCCGTAAAAGCCATCTTAACTTCATAGTCTTTATATTTTTCTTTTATTCTTTCTTCTATTTTATCTATAGTAACTTTTCTAGTCTCCTCGTAAGTAGTCCCAAAACTTACAATTAATATCGCTCTTTTCAAAGTTTTTCTCTCCTTTACAGTTTAAATACCATTTCTCTTTTTTACATACACCTCGTTTTAATTTATTAAGTAATTTAAATAACTTACGAACTGCTACTTAAGTTATAAAACGTTTATGAGTTAATCGCACTTCGTATTAATGGACAATTGACAGTTGACAATTGACAATGAAGGTAGATTTTCCTCCGATACTCTACGTAAAATCCTTAACATAACTTAATTGGCTAAGTCAATTAAGAAAAACATCCATTTAAAATCAATTATTTTTATATTCATAAATCTCAATATTATTTAGATAAAACTACCATTTTATATAGCGCAGTAAATTTTGCGTCAGACAAGGAAGCAGGTTCCGAAGTATAATTAAGGATTATCTAAGGGTTCTGCTGACGCGGTATGACACAAAATTTACAAGCTCTCTAACTTATTTAGTAAAAGCTCTCGCCACCTCTAAAAATTTATCTATATCCTCTGAACTATGCTTCACACTTAAAAATATAGCCTCAAACTGTGATGGTGCAATATATATGCCGTTTTTCAATAAGTGAGTGAAAAACTTATTAAACATTCCTGTATCACATTTCTTTGCGTCTTCATAATTTTCCACCTTATCTTCCTTTGTGAAAAATGCAGTTAGCATAGCGCCACATCTATTAACTACAAGTGGAATATTGTTTGCTTTAGCAATTTCTTTTAACCCTTCTTCTAGCTTTTGTCCTAAAGCTTCTAAATGTTTATATAAATCTGGATTGTTATATAATTTCTCTAAAGTTGCAAGGCCTGCTGCCATTACTATTGGATTACCAGACATAGTTCCCGCCTGATACACTGGTCCAAGTGGTGACAGCTTTTCCATTATCTCTTTTCTGCCACCGTACGCACCAGAAGGAAGTCCTCCTCCCATAATTTTTGCGAAGGTAGTTAAATCAGGTTTTATTCCGTATAGGCTTTGTGCCCCTTTATAGGCAACTCTAAACCCGCTCATTACTTCGTCAAATATTAATAAACTTTTATATTCATCACATAAATCTCTAAGACCTTTTAAAAATTCAAACTTTGCAGGAATAACTCCCATATTTCCTGCCACAGGTTCGACTATTATAGCTGCAATATCATTTTCAAATTTTTCAAAAATATTTTTTACACTTTGTAAGTCGTTGTAGTCTGCAATCAAAGTATTCTTAATGCTTTCTAATGGCACTCCTGCACTGCCTGGAATTCCTTCTGTCATAAGTCCTGAGCCAGCACTAACTAAAAAACCCTCAAAATGGCCATGATAACAGCCAGAAAATTTAATAATCTTATCCCTGCCGGTATATCCTCTAGCAAGTTTTACAGCACTCATTGTAGCTTCTGTTCCAGAGTTAACCATTCTTATCATTTCAATATTATCTAAAGTAGTGCAAATATGCTTTGCAAGCTTTAATTCAAGTTCTGTAGTTGCCCCAAAAGCGATTGCATTTTCTGAAGTTTCTTTAATTGCTTTTACTACAGCTTCATCACAATGACCTAGTATCATTGGACCCCATGCACCTACAAAATCTATATATTCTTTTCCATCTTCATCATATATTTTAGCTCCGACACCTTTTTTTATAACTGGAGGATTAACTTCTACATCTTTAAAGGCTCTAACAGGACTATTAACTCCACCTGGCATATACTTTTTTGATTGTTCAAATATATAATCATTTCTCATAAAATTATCCCCCTTAGCCATTTTGCTGCTTCTATGGCATAATAAGTTATAATCATATTTGCACCTGCTCTTTTAATAGATAAAAGCATTTCTAGTGCAATTAGCTTTTCATTAATATAGCCGAGACTTGCTGCTGCCTTTACCATCGAATATTCACCACTAACGCTGTAGGCAGCGACAGGAATATCAAATTTATCGCTGGCTTTTCTTATTATATCTAAATAAGAAAGGGCTGGTTTAACCATTATTATATCTGCCCCTTCGTTGATATCCGCTTCAATTTCGCTCATTGCTTCTTTCGAATTTGCTGGGTCCATTTGATAGCTTTTTCTATCACCAAATTGAGGTGCTGAATTTGCAGCTTCTCTAAAAGGTCCATAAAATGCTGAACAGTATTTTGCACTATAGGCCATTATAGGTATGTTGTCATAGCCCTTTGAATCTAGTGCTTCTCTAATAGATGCAACCCTTCCATCCATCATATCGGAAGGTGCTACCATATCCGCCCCTGCCTCCACATGTGAAAGTGCTATTTTGCATAAATAATCCAAAGTTTCACCATTGTGAACATGCCCATCATGAACTATTCCACAATGACCGTGATTTGTATATTCACACATACAAACATCTGTTATTACCCATATATTTTGGTTTACTTCTTTTATCTTTCTTATTGCTCTTTGTACTATGCCCTTATTATCGTAGGCAGGAAATCCTGTTTCATCTTTATCTTCATCCTTTGGAATTCCAAAAAGCATTATTCCTTTTACCTTAGCTTCCTCTACTTCTTTTATTATTTCTGGAAGTCTATCTATTGAAAAATGATAATTTCCTGGAAGTGAAGATATTTCATTTTTTATATTTTCACCTTCCACTACAAAAATAGGATATATAAAGTCTGAAGGTGTTAATACAGTTTCAGAAACCATATCTCTAATTTCTTTTCTAGCTCTAAGTCTTCTGTGTTTTCTAACCATTTTTTTCATCTTCTTTCATTTTTATTAACTTTTCTATCATTCCATCTTCTGTATAGGAGTCTGCCATTACTGCTTGAATACCATGTTTTTGTAATTCTTTAAAGGTTACTGGTCCTATTGCAATTACTTTTTTGCTTTTTAATGCTTCTAATGTAACCATTTCAATTAGATTTCTAACTCCTGAAGGGCTTGTTAATAAAACCACATCAACTTTATTAAACTCATTATTATCCTTTATTTCTCCTTTTATTGGCTCATAGGTGTACACTATATCAACTATAGCACCACTTTGTACTAATCCATCATAAATAGCTTTTCTAGAAAGCTTTGAGCAAGGTATTAAAACTTTATCACCAGCTTTTATTTTGGGGTTCAAAATTTCTATTAAGTTTTCTCCTACAAATTCCTCTGCTACTATATCCGCTATTATACCTCTCTCTCTTAGTGCTTTTTCTGTAGCACTTCCTATAACTGCAAAGGTTCCTTTAAGCTTTCTAATATCTATATTGTTTTCCTTTAAATAATCAAAAAATATGTTTACACCATTTACACTAGTAATAACTATATAATTATATAATTCAAGTTTTTCGATATAGCCAACTAAACTTTCAGATAGGTTTTTAATTTTAATTGCATTAATTTCTGTAACCTCTGCTCCTAAGTCAAGAAGTTTTTCATTTAACTTATTTGCTGCATTTTTTGCCCTGGTAACACAAATATTTGTACCAAAAAGAGGGCTTTTTTCGTACCAATTTAATGCTTGACTAAACTTTACTACATCTCCAATTACTATTATGCAAGGAGACTTAAAGCCTTTTTCTCTTGCCTTAACTGCTATATTATCAGTTTCTCCAATAACCACCTGTTGCTCTTTTGTAGTGCCCTTCATAATAACCGCTGCAGGAGTTTTTGGATCTTTACCATTTTCTAAAAGATATTCTGTTATTTTTTCTATGTTTTCAAGTCCCATAAGAAAAATCAAAGTACCTGTAAGCTTTGCAACGCTTTCCCAATTAATATTTAACTTTTTAGCACTCATTCCAGTAAATACATGAAAGCTTTGAGACTCACCTCTTGAAGTAACTGGAATACCAGCATAACTTAAAACTGAAATCGCTGAAGTTATACCTGGAACAACCTCAAAAGGAATATTTTCTTTTAAAAGTTCTAAAGCTTCTTCTGTTCCCCTTCCAAATACGTAAGGATCTCCACCTTTAATTCTTCCTACAACGTGACCTTCCTTTGAAAGTTTAACAAGCATGCTGTTTATTTCTTCTTGGGATTTATAGTGACAACCAGGCTCTTTTCCACAATAATATATTTGACAATCTTTATTTAAATACTTTAAAAGATTTTGCCCAGCTAGTCTGTCGTACAATACTGCTGTACATTTTTTTAATACCCTTATAGCTTTTATAGTTACTAACTCTTCATTTCCTGGACCTGCACCTATTAAAAATACTTTTCCCATATTATTCTCCTTAATTATCCTAGTAATATTTTTTCACCTAAAGCTTCTCCAAGCATTTTATAATCTTTTTTGTTCCCACTGACAGATTTTTTTATAAAACTTCCATCTACAATAAAAAAACCAGTTATATTTATTATTTCTCCATCAAGCTTTGCATAAGCACCAATGGCACTATGACAGTCTCCATTTAAGCTTCTCATAAAGCTTCTCTCAGCTTCTACACAAATTTTTACATCTTCATTATTTAAAGCTTTAAAGTACTTTGCTTTTTCGTTTGTTTTAACTACCTGTACTCCAATTGCACCTTGACCAACTGCAGGAACTATATCTTCTACACTAAAATAATTTGTAATTATTTTAGTAAGACCTAATCTTTTAAGTCCTGCTGCTGCAAGCACTATTCCATCTAAGTTTTCTGTTTCTATTTTTTTAATTCTAGTTTCTACATTACCCCTAATAGGAACTGTAATGATGTCCGGTCTTAAATTTTTAATTTGAACTATCCTTCTGTTGCTGCTTGTTCCTACCTTTGCCCCTTTAGGCAGTTCATAAAAGTTAACTCCTTTTAGCGATATAAAAGCATCTCTTACATCTTCTCTAATTGGCATAGCTGCAAGGCAAAAGCTTTCATCCATCTCAAAAGGAACATCCTTCATGCTATGAACTGCACCATCAGCTTTTCCCTCTAAAAGTGCCTTCTCTATATCCTTTACAAATAGACCCTTTCCTCCAATTTTATCCAAGGAAACATCTAGTCTTTTATCTCCTTCAGTTTTTATTAGCAGCTTCTCACACTGTGCACCAAATTTTTGGTTTAAAAGACTCATAATAAAATCTGTTTGTACTAATGCTAGTTTACTTCCTCTAGTTGCTATTTTTATATTCAAAGCTATTACCTCCATAAAACAATTTAAGAATTTTTTCATGTACTCCTTTTTCTAAAAAAAAGTTAAAATCATCTGAAGCTGTAAAAGCCATTATTTCTTTTTTAAATGGTGAAGCTTTTATTTTATTTCTTAGAGCAGTATTAAACTGTGCTAAGGAATCGTATTTAAGTAGTTCCTTTTTAACTTTATCCTTTAAAAAAATAGAGGTTTTAGGATTGCCTCCTTTTATGTTTAAACTAAAGTTAACATTTTCTGTATTATCTTGAATAGGCAAAATAAACTTTCCCTTTATGAAATCTGAACAGTTTAAATAAAGCTTAAACTCCTCTTCACAATCTCCAATTATTTTATCTAAATCGTAACCTTTTTTAATAGCTATTATTATCAAATGATTTTTTTCTAAATATTTCTTTTTATAACTATCTGTAATTTTATGTATGCCTTTTAAAGTTTCAAATTTTTCATTAAATTCTTTTGCTACTACTGTAACCTTTACTCCTTTATCTGTAAGACTTTTGCATTTAATATAGGCACTATTTCCCCCACCTATTACTAGTACCTTAAGACTACTTGTAAGTATTGCCACATTTAAATAATTTAACAAAATATCTTCTCTAATATTTTGAGACATTCCTCTTCTCTTCCTTCCAATTTCGCTTCCTTAAGCACTTCTATAGCGTTATTAATATATACATTCGATATACTTTTTAATAATTTTTCCGCTAAAGCATCTATATCCTTGCTCTCCCTTTTGTTTTTGAAGGTTTTTATTCTATCTAAACTAACTTTGTTTCCAAAGCTTTTAATTTCCTGAATTTTGGGGGATAAGTCTCTAAGATATACCCACTGCATGAACTTTTCAATAGCTTCCTCGATTATCCACTTATATTTTTTCATTTGCTCAATTCTCATAGCTTTATTTTCTTCATCTATGCTACTAATATCATCTATATTATAAATTTCTATATTCTTCATAGTATAAATATCCTTGTGCACATCCCTTGGTACAGCCATATCAAAAATAAGCATATTTTTTTCTGGAATTTCCTCCTTATTTAAAACTGTATGAGGTGCGGAAGTACAGCTAATAACAGCATCTACCAGTGATAAATATTTTGTTTTTTCAGAAAAACTTATAAACTTAACTCCACTTAATAAAGGTACCTTTTCATACTTTTTAATATCTCGTACAACTATATATAAATTGTCAAATTTTCCGCTAGATAAATACTTTAAAACCAAACTGCCAGTATCTCCATAACCAATGAGCATTATATTTCTTATTTCTCTTTTGGCTATTTCTCTAGATACAATAGAAGCAGAGGAAACAGGAATTTTATAAATTTCACAGCTATCTTTAAACTTTTTACTACAAGTTATTGCATTTTGAAATAATCTTTGGAGTGAACCTCCTGCTGTTTTATTTTTAAGTGCTGCTTCATATCCAGTTTTTATTTGACCTAATATTTGGTCTTCACCAATAATTTTAGAATGAAACCCGCAGGAAACCTCCATTAGATGCTTAACAGCCTCTTTATCTTTAACATAAAATATGTATGAAATAAGCTCCCTATCCCAACACATTTCTTTAAAAACCTTTTCTAGCAATATTTCTTTTTCAAAATTCGTGTCTAAATATATTTCCGTTCTATTGCATGTACTAACTATTACAACAGTGCCGATATTTTGAAAAATACTTTTCAATCTTTCATCTAATTTGGATGAAACGATAGAAAACTTTTGCCTTATATCTATATCGCAATAACCTTTTATTCCTATAAGCTGTATCAATTTATATCATCTCCAAAGTAAAATACCCCTACTGTTAACTCAGTAGAGGTAAAATAATCAAAACACATGTTTTTTATTTATGCCTCTATCCGCCCAACGCAGAATAGCATCAGTTATGGCAGGTCTCCTGACTCACGGGTCTATCTCCTCTTACCTTCCCAGTTATTTGAGCCAGTGGTTAAGATTCGTCTCCGTCTACAGTAGCGTGGGCTGTAATGGATTTTCACCATTTTCCCTATTAAACTCTAAAAAAAGAGTACCATAAAAGCTTTTTATTTAATTAAGTGGTTTATACGGCTCAATATTAGCATCATTAAAAGTTCCCATTTCAACATAAGCATTTACTGCCATATCTATAATATTAAAAAAAAGTGCTGCTCCAGTTCCTTCCCCTAATCTCATATCTAAGTTTAGGGTAGGTTCAAAGCCAAGAGCTTCCATAATTTTTTTACTTCCTGGTTCTGCAGAACTATGGGAAGGAAATATGTAATCTTTAGCTATTGGATTTATTTTAATTGCAACTAGTGCTGCAGTTGCCGAAATAAAACCATCTATAACAACAGGTATTTTATAATACGCTGAGCCTAAATAAACTCCTACTAGCCCTGCTATATCAAATCCTCCTACCTTAGAAAGCACATCTATTGGATCTTTACAATCTGGCTTATTTAATTCTATGCTCTTTTTAATAACATCAATTTTATTTTTATAAGCAGCTTTCGAAAGTCCAGAGCCTACTCCAACCATTTTTTCAACTTCGCTACTTGTTAAAACAGCAGCCACAGCACTGCTTGTTGTAGTATTGCCTATACCCATTTCTCCAGTACCTAGCAAATTATAGCCTTTTTCTTTTAAATCTTTAACAATCTCAATACCAATCAATATTGCCTTTTCTGCTTCTTCTCTAGTCATTGCTGGACCCTTTAACATGTTAGAGGTTCCTTTTCTTATTTTTCTATTTATTATATCACTACACTGTATATCATCGTCAACACCAATATCTACCACCGTAATGTCCGAAGAGGTGTGTTTTGAAAATACATTGATTCCAGTTATTCCTTTTAAAAAATTTTTAGTAACTGTAGCAGTTACACTTTTAGGGCAAGAACTTACACCCTCATCTGTAACACCATTATCAGCACACATTATAACAATAGTTCTCTTATCTACTTTAGGAATAGAGGTGTTTAATATTCCTCCAAGCCTCTTTACTATTTCTTCTAATTTTCCTAGACTTCCAAGAGGTTTTGTTAAATTATCTAGTCTATTTTGAATATCACAAACTACTTCTTCATTTATTTTTTCAATGTTATTAATATAATGCTGCAGTTTCATAGCTTCCTCCAAAATCACAATCTATGTATCTATTTATTTGCTCCTTATTTATAGTTTTGAGCTTATATATTTTATAGCCTTGTATATTTTTTATTTTATTTATAGCATTATTTAAACTTCTTTCATCATAGTAAACAATCGCAAGTACATCACCACTATGAGCTCCTATGACGCCTAAACCGCCTGTAGATTCCTTAACCTTTAGAACATATGGCAATATGCTGTAGGAAAGCCTATGTTGATTTCTAATAATGCTTTCAGTAGCTACTTTTGAAAGTGTTTCAATTGTATAATCATTTTTTAGACTAATAACTAAATCATCCACTGATTTTTGCATCGGCAAATTTTCATTATTAAACCTAACTGTATTTATATTTCTAGTACCTTCAAAAACTAGTATATGAAATTCAAAATACCTTCCAATGTTATTTATAAGTAAACCCTCTTTATAATCAAAGGCAGTAAATTCATTAAAAATTATGCTATCTGTTGGCTCTATTTTTATGCATTCTTTAACAAGCTCTTCTTCAATAAAGCTTTTATTAAACAATTTTAATAAAGCATAATAAACGCCACATAAATCTGCAGTACTGCTAGCAAAACCTTTTTCATGAGGAATACTTGATATTATTTTTATATCTAATTGTTTATCAAACTCTTTTAAATTCCAAGAAGCTAATATGTTACTTAAAAACCTTCTACTTTTAGGGTAATTATATTTATGTATAACCGCTTTACTTTCAAAAAGCTCAATTTTTGAAAAAAGGTTAACTGGATATGATAAAAGCACTTCTTTACCTTGAAACTTCCCTTGAACAATTTCCCCTATACTCCCTGGATAAAAAACCGTTGCTTCCATAAAAACTCCTTTAATTTACCTAAAAAGAAAATCATCATTTTTTAATCAATAATTATTTTCTCGTAATTATTATACTCTAGTATGTTTACTTATACAATCTTTTAGACTATAGATTGTGACATAGATAAAACAAAAGTTGAAAAGATGCATTTCTGCTTCCCTTCAACTTTAAAATTTATTAAACTAATTTTTCAACTAATTGCTGTAAATTGTATTGGTCACTGGAAAAATCATTGTTCATTATAAAATCTGTTATATTTTTCGCTGTGTTTTTGTCACAAAATTTCTTTTGAGCGTGCTTTATTTCATTTAGCTTTTTAGCATCATCTTTAAGCAAATCTTCCATTACGCTATGTAAATTTCTAACTTTGTAACACACAACTCCAAGATTATTGCTTTCTGCAAAAGCTGGATTACCTTCTTCTTGACCAGGTAAACATCCTGTAATAACTAATGGAATATTGCAGGATACTACTTCCATCATAACATTTGGACTTCCTCTAGTAAATGCTATATCTGACTCAAGCATAAGTTCCTCAACGTTTTCAAGGAATCCATACACCTTAACCCTATCTCCATACTTTTCATTTAGAGATAATTCCAATTTTTTTCTTAGAGCTTTATTTCTTCCGGCCACAATACTAACTGTGCAATTAAAATTATTTAAAAGTATTTGTGCAATTTTTTTCATATTTCCTACACCTTCACCGCCACTCATAATTAAGCATTTTAGTGGTTTATCAAGAGTGTAATCATTTTTACTCTCAAAAGATTGTTCTTCAAGTTCTCCATGAAATCTAGAGCGAACAGGAAAACCTAATACCTTTATCTTTTTTTCATCTACTCCATAGCTTATGCATTTTTCTTTAGCTTCTTTAGTTGGGCTTATTATATAATCCGCTCTATTATCAGCCCATAATGGAGTAATACTTACCAAGTCGGCTATTAAGGTGATAACCGGTATTCTAATCCTGTTTTTCTCTAAAATGTTTAATATAGAACCATTAAAGTTTGGATGAACAGACAAAATTAAATCCGGATTTATCTTTCTAATTAATTTTAAAAACTTAACTTTTATTGTCATTTCAACTATCTCGTTAATTAATGAAGGCTTATTTGCAGAAATATCATAAATTATTTCCCACAAACCTTCCATGTTTCTTGTAATTGAGCCATAAGATTTACCAACCTTAATTAATGGCCTCCCGCCTAAAGAAAACCCATCAACAACATGAATATTAACACTATCAGGGAATTTTTCACATAAAGACTCTGTTATACTCTTATGACCATGACCCGTATGGTCAGAAGAAATTATTAATATATTATTTACCATGATATGCCCCTTTCGCAAGTCTTCCTTTCTTCTTAGTATTTTATTTTGTAGTTCTTTTATTATTTTGTAAATAAAAATAATATTTTATTCATTAGCAGAAAAAAATAACAATCCGTATGCTACAATATATAGTATATATTTTTATTTGAAAATTATCAACTTACACTTAATATAAATTATTTTGCTTTATATCCTTGTTGCTAATTTATTATTTTTTTGTTAGAATAATTCAGTATAAATTTATTAAATATTAAGAAAGTATTAATGATTATGTATATATATATAGGATATAATAGTTAACGTACTTATAATATTTCTGATTATTTACAATTTGTAAATTTTTTGTTAAGGAGCTGCATAATACAATGAAATTAAGCAAATTTAAAATGATATACACCATTTCTGTATTTATAGCTCTTGCAGCTTTTGACAATATAGTAATCGGTTTATTCCCTCCACTTTTCCCATATATTGCTCATAGTCTTAAGCTACCAGATGCAGTACTTGGTATAATTTCTGGTATGAACATTTTTGTAACATGCATATCGGCCATTTTTTGGGGATACTTTGCTGGCAAATTTGATAGAAAAAAACTTATTATAGCTGGTACCATTATTTGGTCTTTATCTGTATTATTTACAGCCTTAAGCAATTCTTTTTTAGAACTGTTTATTTTTCAATTTCTAACTGGCATTGGTCTTGGATGCATTTCATCTATTGGTTACAGCATACTTTCAGACTACATCCATCACAGTAGAAGAGGTTTAGTACTCAGTTTATGGGGAATGTCTCAGGGCCTTGGCGGAATTATTGGTGCTCTTATGGCCTCTTTATTAGGAGGTTCTGCAAATTGGAGACATCCTTTTTTACTTGTTAGCTTTATCGGTTTTCTTCTAATTTTCTTTTATATTTTTGTAGAAGTGCCTTCTGTGGGTAGCTCCGACCCTGAATTAACAGATTTGATTAAGGAAGGTTATCAGTACAATTACAATATAGAATTTAATCATATTTTTGAAATAGTATCAAAAAGAAATAACATATTATTGTTTTTCCAAGCATTTTTCTTAAATATGTCAACTGGTGTACTTATATTTTTACCACTACTTTATAAAACCAAAATAATGAACATAGGATATGACACAAATACCGCTCTTATAGCTTCTGGTTTTATGTATGGAATTTTTCAGTTAGGTGGTTTAACCTCTGCATTTTTCGGACATTTAGGCGATAAGCTTCAAGAAAAAACTTACAAGGCAAGGCCAATTATAACTTCATTTTTTGTATTTATTACTATGCCCTTATATTTAGCTATGTTTTTTGTTCCTATGACAGGCTTAAAACTATCAACCTCTGGGAATTCACTAATTGTAATACTAAATATTATTTCCCAAATTTTCACCAATCCTTATATTACGATTATATTCATATTAGCCTTTTTTGCAAGTGCTACACAATCTGCAAATACTCCAAACTGGTTGGCACTTATAACTGAAACTAACTTACCAGAACATAGGTCAACTGCTTTTAGTGTAGCTAATTTTGCTAATGGTATCGGAAGAAGTGTTGGAAATTTTGCTTTCAGTGGAATAGTGGCCTTTATTTCTTTACATTCAAAGGCTTCAAATAGTTACATAGTTGCAATGTCCATATTTCAAGTCTTCCTAGTACCTTCAGCCCTATGCTATATTTTAATGACTAGAAACATAACAAAGGATGTTAGGGAATTAAAAACTATTTTAAGCGAAAGAGCTAAAAATGCTAAATAAAAAATAGGTGACAGAATAATTTATTTTCTGCCACCTATTTCTTTTATTCTTCTGAAAACAAAGTAGTTGATAAGTATCTTTCACCTGTATCTGGTAATAATACAACAATCTTTTTACCCTTATTTTCTGGTCTTCTTGCTATTTCCGTTGCTGCAAAAGTAGCTGCTCCTGATGAGATTCCTACTAAAAGTCCTTCACTCTTTGCAAGCTCCTTAGCAGTAGCAAAGGCTTCTTCATTTTTAACCTTAAATATTTCATCTACTACATCTATGTTAAATATATCTGGGACAAAACCTGCTCCCAAACCTTGTATTTTGTGAGGACCAGCTTTTCCACCTGAAAGCACTGGAGAATCAAATGGTTCAACTGCTACTATTTTAATGTTTGGATTTTTCTTTTTTAAAGCTTCTCCAACTCCAGTTATTGTACCACCTGTTCCAACTCCTCCAACAAATATGTCTACTTCTCCATCAGTATCTCTCCATATTTCCTCTGCAGTAGTCCTTCTATGAATTTCTGGGTTACTAGGATTTTTAAATTGCTGTGGTACAAAAGAATTTGGCGTTTCTTTTGAAAGTTCTTCTGCTTTCTTTATTGCACCCTTCATTCCTTCTGCACCAGGAGTTAATATTAATTCAGCTCCTAAAGCTTTTAATAAATTTCTTCTTTCAACACTCATTGTTTCTGGCATTGTAAGTATTAATCTATAACCTTTAGATGCTGCAACAAAAGCAAGACCTATTCCTGTATTGCCGCTAGTTGGCTCTATTATTACTGTATCTTTATTTATTATTCCTTTATCTTCTGCATCCTTAATCATAGCGTATCCGATTCTATCTTTAACACTTCCAGCTGGGTTGAAATATTCAAGCTTAACGATAACTTCTGCATCTAAACCCTTCTTTGAATTGTAATTTGAAAGTTCCAATAAAGGTGTATTTCCTATTAAATCAACTAATTTTTTTGCTATCTTTTTCATAATCATTACCTCCGTTTTTTAATTCCTACATTTCCTATATGTTTAATATAGCACTTTGTTTTTATTTTGTCTATAGTATTTTTATATTTTTTCTAATCATTCCAAAAATATATGTAGCTTTATTATTAGTAGTACCCAAAAAATGAAAATAAATAGGTGTGCTTATAATTTTGATGGGGCTGACTCTTTGAGCGCCCCATCTTGAATCAACATTGACCTATTTTAAAATTTTACTTATCCTAATATTTCTTTCAAATCTTCATCAGGTGTGCTTATTGGTTTAATATCAAAGTTATCAACTAAATATTTTAATACGTTTGGACTCAAAAATGCTGGTAAGCTTGGTCCAAGATATATTCCTTTTACACCTAAGGAAAGTAGTGCAAGTAGGTCTGCCACAGCTTTTTGCTCATACCAAGATATTATTAAAGATAATGGTAAATCATTTATTCCGCACCCAAAGGCATCTGCTAATGCTAGAGCTATTCTTACTGCCGAATATGCATCATTACATTGACCTACATCTAATAATCTTGGAAGACCAGCAACCTCTCCAAATTCTAGCTTGTTGAAACGATATTTTCCGCAAGCTAAAGTTAATATTATAGCATCTTTTGGTACTTTTTCTGCAAATTCTGTATAGTAGTTTCTTCCTGGCTTAGCTCCGTCACATCCTCCTATTAAAAAGAAATGTTTAACTTGTCCATTCTTTACTGCATTTATTATCGCCTCAGCATTGCTTAAAGTGGCTTTATGTCCAAAACCTACAAGTATTTCTTTTACTTCATCGTCTTCTTCATATCCTCCAAGTTCCAATGCTTTTTCTATTATTTCAGAAAAATCTTTATTACCATTTTCATCCTTATCTATATGCTTAATCTCATCAAAGCCTACAACACTTGTTGTGAATATCCTGTCTTTATAAGAATCTCGTGGTTTCATTAGACAGTTAGTAGTCATTAAAATGCAACCAGGGATACTATCAAATTCTTTTTGTTGATTTTGCCATGCACTTCCAAAGTTACCTACTAAATGCGAATATTTATTTAACTCAGGGTATCCATGAGCTGGTAACATTTCTCCATGAGTGTATATATTTATGCCTTTTCCTTCTGTTTGGTCAAGAAGCATCTGTAGATCTCTAAAATCATGCCCAGATACTACTATAAAAGGACCTTTCTTTATATTAACATTTACTTTTGTTGGCGTTGGAGAATTATATTTTTCATTATTAGCTTTATCTAAAACCTCCATAACCTTAACGCTCATTTTCCCTGCCTTCATAAGACATCCAATAAGCTCCTCAAGCTTTAAGCTATCATCCGTCATACTTGAAAGCGCTTTAAAATAAAAATCATCTACCTCATCGCTATTATAATTTATAAATCTAGCTTGATGAGAATACGCTGCTATACCTTTTAACCCATACTTTAATGTTTCTCTTACAGACCTTATGTCACCATCTAATTGTTCATCGTACATAATTCCTGCTCCTTTTGCATCTAAAAGCATTTCCTCTTTTGTACTACTTAAATTATAAAGTGCTTCTTCATTTTTCACATCAGCATTAACCTTTTCTCTCAATACTTCTTTTATTTGTTGTGATTTTTTTAATGCCTTTAAATGATCCTCTGAATTAAAATTTACATTGGTTAATGTCATAAATAAACTATCTTCTACAAATTTAACTACTTCTTTATCAATTTTTTCACCTTTTTCTATCAATTTATTTGCATAAATCGATATACCTTTTAATTGATATATAAGTAAATCCTGCAGTGCTGCTATTTCCGGAGTTTTTCCGCAAACTCCTCCTTTAGTACAACCCTTTCCAAATGCTGTTTGTTCACATTGATAGCAAAACATTTCCATATGTACCCCTCCAATTATTCAGAATATTAAAATTTTATACAATTTAAGTATATAACATCCGACAAAATATAGCAACATTTAGTAAAATTATTTATGAATATTTAATATAAAACAATTCTAAGTAAAATTTTTAGATATATTTAGAACAAATTTTTTAATAAGTTATAAAAAAAACATCAGCAAAAGCTGATGTTTTTTGTTAATTTTTAAAACTATGAACTGGTGCTGGTATTCTTCCGCCTCTTTCAGCAAAATCAAAACTAGAAAATTTGCTTACTGCCATAATTGGTGCCTCTCCAAATAGGCCACCAAATTCAACTCTATCCCCTACAGTTTTACCAATTACAGGAATCAATCTAACCGCTGTTGTCTTATTATTAATTACTCCAATAGCTGCTTCATCAGCAATAATAGCTGAAATAGTAGAATCTGGAGTATCTCCTGGTATTGCTATCATATCAAGTCCAACTGAGCATACACAAGTCATTGCTTCAAGCTTTTCAAGGTTTATAGCCCCAATATCTGCTGCTCTAATCATACCTTCATCTTCACTTACTGGAATAAAAGCACCACTTAAGCCTCCAACATTTGAAGAAGCCATAATACCACCTTTTTTAACTGCATCATTTAAAAGTGCTAAAGCCGCAGTAGTACCAGGACATCCACATGCCTCAAGACCCATCTCTTCTAAAATTCTAGCAACGCTGTCTCCCACAGCTGGAGTAGGAGCTAAAGATAAATCTACTATTCCAAAGGGAACATTTAATCTTCTTGCTGCTTCATTTGCAACTAATTGACCTGCTCTTGTAATCTTAAAGGCAGTCTTTTTAATAGTTTCAGCAACCACATCAAATCTTTCTCCTCTAACGTTTTCTAAGGCAGATTTAACAACTCCTGGTCCACTTACACCTACATTTATTACGCATTCAGCTTCTCCACCTCCATGGAAAGCACCTGCCATAAATGGATTATCTTCAACAGCATTAGCAAATACAACTAGCTTTGCAGCTCCAAAACAGTTGTTATCCTTTGTAAGGTATGCTGTCTGTTTTATTATTCTTCCCATATCTCTTACTGCATCCATATTTATTCCTGCTTTTGAAGTACCAATATTAACAGATGAACAAACTCTTTCTGTTACTGACAAAGCCTCTGGAATGGATTCTATAAGGATTTTATCACCTTTTGTATAACCTTTATGAACAAGAGCGGAGAAACCGCCTAATATATTAACACCTACTGCTGCTGCAGCTTTATCTAATATCTTTGCATATTCTACATAACTAGTATCACTGCTGCTTTGTGCAACTATTGAAATTGGAGTTACAGATAACCTTTTATTTATAATAGGAATTCCATATTCTAATTCTATCTGTTCACCAACTTTAACTAAATTTTCAGCATATCTAGTTATTTTATCATAAATTTTTTGTCTAGATTTATTTCCATCACTATCACAGCAGTCAAGAAGAGAAATTCCCATTGTAATTGTTCTAATATCTAGGTTTTCTTTTTCAATCATATTGATTGTTTCTATAATCTTATTGTTATTTATCATTTTTTCAACTCCTATATTTTATACTTCATGCATGCTTTTAAATATATCTTCATGTTGAATTTTAATAGACACTTCTAGCTCTTTAGCCTTTTGCTCTAAAGCATCCTTTATCGATTTAAAATCCTTTTTAGATTTTTCGATATCTACAAACATTATCATTGTAAAATAACCTTGCAATAATGTTTGATTTATATCCATAACATTTATATTATTGTCAGAAAGTACAGAGGTAACTCCTTGAATAATACCAACCTTATCTTTACCAATTACAGTTACAACAGCCTTCATAATTAAATAGCCCCCTTATTTTTTTATTACTTTAATATTATTTTTAATAATTTTATTTTTACTCCTAAGATATATAAAAAATAAAAAGAGACTAAAACAAAACGATTAGTCTCTAGAAAGCATGAATGCATACTAAAAGAAAAAGCATTTAATAGCTTATCCTTAAAGCGTCATCTCTGTTCTTTTACCTGAGAGCTTCGCCAAAAATTTTGGCTTTCCCCTTCGGTGCTCATAAGAGTCTCTCCAGAGTTTCGTCAAATATCGGTTTATTATCTATTCCGACATCATCATCCGACACTATAAAATTATTAGTACAATGATAACACATTATTCACTCATAAATCAATAGTGTTATATAAAATTTTAAATTTGTAATTTAAAATTTATGAATAAAACCTGCTATACTAAAGCAAGGGTTGGTTAAAGAAGTTTCCTGACTATCTCATCGCAACCAGCATATAAGTTGAATTGATTTTTAAAATAAAAGAAACTAGTAAAGGGTGAAGGATTATATATCAAGGCTTCACCCTTTATTAATGGGTTCAACTTAGTTGCTATTGTGTTGATCTCGATAATAGGAGTAAGCCCCCAGTAAGGATGGTGTAGAAAATATGTTACGCTTAAAGAATGGTACGAAAAAGTTTGGTATTTCTATATTATTTGTTGTAACATTAATGTTAACTATTTCAATTGTTAGTATTGATGTATTTGCAAAAAACAATTCAAATACTACAACTTCAAAGTCAGCTGTAATTAGTAGTCTACAAAAAACTAGTGAATCAACAAATAAAATTGTTCAGCAAGGAACTCAAGCAGTAAATTATTCTCAAGAAGATTTACAAAATTATATTAAGCAGAATCCAGAAGAATTCGATAAAAATAATGCAGCTAATATTTTAACTGACTATATGAAATCAAAAAATTTAGACCATCTTACTGCTGAATCTAATAATTAAAAATACAAATGAATAATAAAAAAAATATTAAGTATTACAAATTGGGGTATTGCCAACATTTCCGACAAAACCCACGCTAAAGCATAAAATAGGAAAAATTTTAAAATTCACCTACGTTAAGCCGGTTATCAATGATACACAATGTACTTTTGTCACATTCAAACTCCTTATTTATCAAGGTTTTTCAATTCTATACCCAAAATAGTACCATAGTGTAAAAATATTTCAAAGGTTAAAGGATTAGGTAACCTATTTTGTTAGATTATTGATAATTGCTATAGTTTAGTAACGTAAATTTGAATATATAATTCTAAACATAAAAGAGGAAAAAAGATGTATAAATTTATATTTTAAGAGAAGAAAGTCAATTACCACCAGCTTAGCTGGTGGTAATTGATTGGACGTAAAAACGCTCGTTTATAGATAAATATATGATATATTGTGATTATACAAGGAGGATATGTTTTATGAAAATAATTAAGGAATTTTATAAATTTAGACAGAATGGATTGAAATTTGTATTTCTCACTTTAGTGTTTGCTATAATTACTGGAATTTTAAGTTTTCAATCTAACAAAATGGTTTCTAAAACCTTGTATGCAGGTTCATCAATCCTATTTTTTTGTAGTACAATATATACAACTTTTTATTTTATAAGAGAGTTCATTAAATCAAAAAAATAAAAATAATTGAATTTAAAAAGTTGAATATGGATTTTCATGTAAATATAAATTTTTTATTGTTATAGTTTAACTTATATATTACTATATAAGTTAAATTATATACGAGGAGTGTTATATTTGAAGTATTTACCTAAAAAGTATGTATGTATAAAACAGCATGGGGTGACGCCAACATTTCCGACAAAACCCACGCTAAGCAAAAAATGAGCAGAAAGTTTAATTTCTACCCACGTTAAGACGTTCTTTTATGTTGATTACCAATATTGGTAATCAATAATATTGCTTTGATAACCACTGGCTATGCGCAACATCATAAACTTAAGAAATTTTTATTAGTACGTTAAAATGATTCGCAGTGAATATTGAATATTTCTATATATTGGATATAAAAAAGAGCATAAGAATCCGTTGATTAAAAAAATGGATTTTTTGCTCTCTTATTATTATTGGTTTCTATTAATATCCTAATAATTTTTTTTGAACAATCCTATAGCTATATTTTCGTTTACTCGAACTGGATGCTTGTATTGGTACATTTCTTTTCCTTTAATTCGCTAACAATTTCAGGATGGTTTTTCTTTATTTTAGCTATTCTAGAGCTAGTATGTATTAATTTTTTAGCTTCATCCATTTTAGTCATAAGCCCGCGCTCTTTTTTATAATCATTTGAAGATAATTTAAACAAATATTTAATATTATTTTTTTCTAAGAAATTAACAAATTCAATAGAAGGATATCCTCTATCAAATATTATGATAATTTGATGATTGTTAAGGAGTTCTTTTACTGCATTAATATTTTCTTTGGCTAATTCACTTTCACTGGATTTTATAGAACCTATTTGTAAATCTAAAAAGAAGTGATTATATACATCGAATATCGAAAACTTATTTCACTTTTTTATGATAATTAATATAATCAAGCCTTATGGTGTATTTCACTAAATATCGTAAAGAATTATAACTCCGAGTTTAACACAACTACTGTTTTATTGAACTCATAAAAAATATTGTTTTGTGAGCATTGACAGTGGTCGTACACTTTAGGGAGTACCATATGTATAAAATACACCATAACACATCAGGAAAAATACCAGGAATTTTGCCTCTCTGGTATTTTTTTATCATCAATAACAAAATCAATAACTTTCAGTCTTTTGTGTCATGAACTACACATGCACTTATATCTGCATATTCTTTTATATTTTCACTTAACCAAAATGAACCTAAAGCTTTACTATCAAGGCTTACCAATTTATAGTACTTGCAACCTGTGCATTTTTAGGAAGCACCACATCCTTAAGCGCCCATTTTTTGAATTCTTGATAGCCAGTTCTATCTACAATGTAACCAATATGCTCTTTCCTTAAAGGTGCATCCTTGTCGATATATTCATTTACAAAATCATAGGTATTTAAAATAATCTTTATAATACTATCTTCATCTACCCAAGTTATAAAATCTTTAGCAAGTCTTGGATTCTTTTTCCCTGTTCTTCCCATTATAACTAGCTTGTAATATTTTTTTTCACTTCTTGTCCATGCACCCATAGGACATTTATTTATACATTCTCCGCAACCTATACATCTTTTTTCATCTCTAATAATTTTAAAATTTTCAAATTTTAAAGCTCCAGTTGATCTTTTTTCACAGTTTTTTACGCAAGCTTCACAGCCTATACATCTATAGCTATCATACTGTGGCTCTGTCATTCCTATGATTCCAAAATCTTGCATTCTAGCTTTTATACAGTCATTTGGACAACCTGTCAACGCAATTTTTATATGCAAATCATTTGGAAATATAGCTTTTTCTATTTTCTTTGCAAAAGCTGTTGTATCATAATTTCCAAAAGGGCATACTTTGTTTCCTACACAAGCAGATACATTTCTAGCTCCTGCTGCAGAATAACCTGTATTAGGATCTATTTGATTTATTTCTAAACCTTCTATTATAGGCTGTATAAGCTTATTGATTTGAGGTATATATTTCATATCTATACCCGGTATTTCAAAGCCTTGCCTAATCGTTATATGAACAGTTCCATTTCCATATCTCTCAGCTATATCCTTTATAATCTCAAGATATTTTACTTCCAAATGTCCTCCTGGAACCCTTATTCTTATAGAGGTTTTTCCCCTTTCTTTTGTAACTCTAAAAGCATTTCCTTTTAAAAGCTTAGTATTTATATCCATCATTTCACCTTCTAATCTATTAATTCTTTAGCTTCAGAAAACTTAAAAACAGGGCCATCTAAACAAATATAGGTATCATTAATTTTACAGTGTCCGCATTTTCCAACACCACAACACATTTTCCTCTCATATGAAACCCAAATATTTTCTTCTTTAATTCCTAGTTTCTTAAATTCCTGAACTGTAAATTTCATCATAATAGGTGGTCCAACTATTATAACCTCTACGTCCTCTATATTGTTAATCTTTATATCCTTAACATAATTTGTTATTAAGCCTTTGTTACCTTTATAATCTTCTTTAGCACTATCAACTGTTACAGTAACCTTAACGTTATTTTTCCAGTTTTCTATATCATTTTTAAAAAGCATATCTTCTGGAGATTTAAAACCTGCTAAAACATTAATATCCTTAACTTCACTTCTATTTTCAGAAAAATAATCTATTATTCCTTTTACTGGTGCAAGTCCCGTGCCACCGGCAGCAATAATTAGTTCTTTATCCTTATAGTTTTCTATATCAAAGCCATTACCGTAAGGACCTCTTAAAAACAAAGTATCCCCGGGAAAAAATGTGTGTATAACGTCTGTTACCTTTCCAACCTTTCTTATTGTCAAATCTATATATCCTTCTCCTATTCCACATATAGATATAGGTGCTTCGCCATATTTAGGAATTGATACCTCAAAAAATTGTCCTGGTTTAACTTCTTCATTATTTTCCATTCTAAAGGTGTAATCGATATCTGTATGAGGTTCTATTTTTATGATTTTACTACGCCTAGGTAAATATATATTTTCCACTTTTAATTATCTCCCATCTCTATTATTAAGTTTATTTATACACTTTGAAAATGAAATATATTCCGGACAAACATCATCACATCTTCCGCAACCTACACACATGTGGTATCCATAGCGTTTTTTAAAGTCATATACTTTATGCATAACTTTAAACCTCATTCTTTCGCCATGATCTTTTCTAAAGCTATGTCCTCCAGCCATTTTAGTGTAACCATCAATTTGACAGGAAGCCCAAACCCTTCGTCTTTCACCTACATTTTTATTGTCATTGTAAAATATATCCTGCATTGTAAAGCAGCTACAAGTTCCACAAACGGTGTTACATCTTCCACAAGCTATGCACCTAGAAGAGTATTCCTTCCAGCCTTCCCAAGAAAAAGTATTAACATCTAAATCATCTGGAATATTTACCGTTGTTTCATTTGAAGTTACTGCCTTAAACTTAATGTTTTCATCAGAGACTTTAATTTGAGAATCCATAAAGGCTTCAAAGTTATCATCTTTAATTTGTACAAAAACTTGTCCATCTTCTTCTTTTACAAACATACTATAATCTTCACTATCGTTTGTACCCATGCTTACACAAAAGCAGTTTTCAAAGCTCTCTCTACATTCCATAATTACAAATTTAATTTTATCTCTTCTTTTTTTATAGTAATTGTCTTCAAAACCGTTTCTTAAATAAATTTCATCTAATCTTTTTACAGCATGAATATCACAGCTTCTCATAAAAACTAGTATATTATTAATCTCTTCCTTAGGCTCTGTAATGCTATCTTCTGTAAAATAAAATAAGGTTTCTGTTACTGGCAAAAGTACTTCCTTTGGTGAAAAATTAGATTTTTTATTGAATTCGATTTGACTTATACTATTTACTTCTCCATATCTAACTGTATCTGTATCGGAAAAAGTACCTTTTCCCTTTAATAGCATGGGGGCATATACCTTATATTCCCCTTTTATATTTTTTAAGAAGTCATCAAACTCAAACGTGGTCATTTTATAATTCAAAACAATTACCTCCATTCGTCATATATTCTCTTAAATTATCATATTTAAATAAAAAAAAACGTGACAATCATCACGAAAATTAAAGATTTTGATATTTTTTTAACAAATAAAGGACTGCAAAAATATATATGCAGTCCATCATTTTTTTTTACTTTTATTTATATAAATACATTAATCTATTAAACAAATTGGTATCGGTTTTAAATCTTCCTCTCATAGTAGTAGTTAAGGTTTTAGTTCCCGGTTTTTTTATTCCTCTCATTGTCATGCAGCCATGTTCTCCTTCTATAATTACAGCTACATCCTTAGAACCTGTTATTTTCATAATAATTTCGGCTATATCATCACCAATTCTCTCCTGAAGCTGAAGCCTTCTAGTTACCATATCACAAACCCTTGCAATTTTACTTAAACCTATTATCTTATTCATCGGTATATATGCTACAGCAACCTTCATATTATACATTAATGCTAAATGATGCTCACAATGACTAAATACTTCTATATCCTTCATCAAAACTAAATCATCATTTTTTTCCATGCATACATCATCTTCAAAGGTTTTATCGAACATATTTGCTATTTCATCATTTGAATAGTTCATACCTTCAAATATTTCTTCGTACATTTTTGCAACACGCATTGGTGTTTCCTTTAAACCTTCCCTATCTGGATTGTCTCCAAGTGCTATAATAATTCCTCTTATATGTTCTTCAATAGCTTTTACATCAATTGACATAATACTACTCTCCTTGCTATTTTGAATATTGTTAATCTTATTTTCCCAAATCAAGTCTACAAATTTTTTAATTTAGTATAACACTTAATTTTAATATTAACAATATACAAAACTTTGTACAAAAAAAAAATTAGATGGCACGAACTAATAAATAGTTCGTGCCATCTTTTTTAATTTCTATTAAACAAACGTATTTAATAGCGATGCCCACTCATTGTCTTGCTGCAGCTGTGCATAGTTATTATATAATTCAAAGCTTGTTGTTCCTAATGAAAGTGTACTACTTGTTGGTTGACTAGCAAAACTAGATAAAGAACTTTGAGTAATATTTTGAGCAATAGAACCTGCTGTTACTGCCAGCCCATCAAATCCATTAAAAGCTGATTGAACTGTTGAGGGAGAATTTTGCAAGGCATTATTCAAAGTATTTTGATCCATGCTTAATGTGCCGTCGCTATTTTGTGTTATACCTATAGATTGTAAATTGCTGGAAATATTATTATAACTATTTGATAAGTCACTTGCTACAGATGTATTTAGGTACTCACCATTCTGATTTGCAAAGTTTATCATATTATTATAGGAATTTACAAAATTATTTATACTGTCACTATTTACCGAATTACCCCCATTTAAATTTGATGAATTACCAGTTAATTGATTTGCAGATTGATATAAGCTATTTGCATAACTACTAAATTGTACTAATGCATTAAGCTGATCCGTAGAAGATTGTATATTGGTATTATTTGCCGTTGTTGCAGCTGTTGCAGCATTGTACAAAGTACTTGGACTTAATGCTTCTTCCATGCTTTGCATAATAGTATTAGATGACGTAGTGCCAAATAACGATTGACTTTCACTGTACATAGAAGATATTTGAAATTGTTCTAACGATGATATAGAGCTTGACATTAAAATCCCCTCCTCTCAAATTTATATTTATATAATAGTCGAATGAAAATTATTAAAATATATACAAAGAATACATTATTAATAACTTATTCATACTTATTTAAGATTCCTTTAATAATTCTATGTAGTTATAGTATACTCCTTAATGTTATCATTTTGAAGGCAAAAATTTTAATGGTAATTTTATAATGCCTTCTGCTGTTATACTAGCTTTTGTTCTAATAATATTAGAACAAATTTTATACCAAATAAAATTAGATAAACATATAGCTATGAAAATCAGCCAATACTTTACAGAAGTATAGCTTTGCGTAACTTGTAAAATTAATAAAAGAATAGATAGTACAGGGAATACTACAATATTAACTATTATACCGATTACGTAAGTGCGAGCACAAAAATTCATAATTAATGAGAACATTACATTTATGGAATAGCAAGTTAATATAATTGCAAAAAAAGTGATGAAAATTATAAAGTTTAATTTAACAGATAAATTTTTATAGCTTGTACCAAAACCTGAAAGAATAAATTTATATCCAAAATGCTTACAAAATAATTGTAAAAATTGTAAAATCAAAATTTCATAAAGTGCATATATAAAGCTTTTAACTACTACCATTATTTTTATAGAGTTAAAAAATACTTTCCTATTTGAAGTAAAATTAGAAAACATAATAAATCTAAATCCTAAGCTTATAGGATAATCTATTACCATGCACATCATCCACGCTGTATTACTTACAAAATTTACACTTATAACACTACCTTTACTAATCCCTATATAATCTGTCATAAAAAATATTGTGCTTATAATTATTGGATATACTAATATGAATATATCCTGATTTCTATATAACCTTAAACACACTTTTAGTTTTTTCAAAGCTCACACCTCCATTATATAAATACGTCTGATTTTTTTATTTCTATCCAATTTCCGTACAAAACTAAAATTAATACAACGAAAAAAGGAAATATATAAACTGTATCTATATTTGCAATTGCTACAAATAAGTTTGTAATATTCGTTTTTGCTACTGCATAAATTATCGGTAAAGTCTCAATAGTAGTTAATGTCAAAATCACTATATTTCTTTTCATATCTTGAAATTTATTTTTCAACAAAAATATATAGTTTAAGAATATGAAATAAATACTTACAATTAAAAAACTAAAAATTGCAAATTTAAATAAAGAAAAAAAGCTCACTCCAATTAGTTTTAATAATTTGTAATTAAAAACTCCAATTAAGATTAATGGGATTATTTCTATTATTATCATACTAATTAAAAGTAATAAGTTAAATTTAATTGTATAAATATAATATTTTTTCCTTGTAATATTAAAAAAGGATGATATTCTAAGTAGCTGTTTCCCATTAATCTGAAAAATGAACACTAATATAGGAAAATTAATTAAAAAAGCCAAACTATGCAATAGCCTTATTATATTAATATCATTATAATTAGCAGTATTATGAGAAAACGTATTTATCATGTCAACTACTATTAATAACAAATAAGGCACACTAATATATATAATAGTACCAAGTCCTAAAAGACCTAAAGATTCTAAAATTTTCTTTTGAATTTTACCGCATTTTTTTAATTGTTCCATAGATATCCTGGTTTCTAAAACTATGACAAATTAAATTTGCATAGTTTTTCATCCTACTGACTAAGTAGGACGGTAGTGTCACAGGATTCAACTACTAGGATTAAGACTACTATCTTAAAATCTCATGTTCATT
>JAJXWJ010000084.1 GCA_021781655.1 Bacillota bacterium
GTTCTTCCACCTAAAAGGTGGAAATGAAGATGATTAACTGTCTGTCCCCCATCTTCTCCGCAATTAGAAACTACTCTAAAACCACTTTCTGAAATATTAAGCTCTTTTGCTATTTTAGAAATAGAAATAAATATATGTCCAATGAGATCTTTTTGTTGTTCTGTAATTTCATTTATGCTAGAAATATGAACTTTGGGAACAACAAGTACGTGCTTTGGTGCTTCAGGATTAATATCTTCGAAACTAAAAATATATTCATCCTCATATACTTTTTTGCAAGGTATTTCTCCTTTTATAATTTTACAAAATAAACATTCTTCCATTTTTCTCCTCCTTACTCATCTATTTCACCTAAAATATAGTCTTCTTCTACTTTAATTAATTTAGTATTTATTATTTTTGATGTAATGTCATCTTTTGAATTTGCTAAAACCTTTATATAATTTGCTGTGTAGCCTTCATAAATATTTTCTTTACCTTTAACCTTTTGTTCAAATAAAACCGTTAATTTTTTATTAACAAACCGATTCATAAACTCTTTTTCATTTTTATCGCTGAGTTCTATTAATACTTTGCTTCTAGCCTCTTTTATATTACCGTCAACTTGATTTTCCATTTCAGCTGCTTTTGTGCCTGTTCTTGGGCTGTATTTAAATATATGAGTTTTAGTTAATTTTATTTCTTTTAAAAAACTAAAAGTTTCATTAAATTCTTCTTCTGTTTCAAAAGGAAAGCCAACTATTATATCTGTAGTTATAGATACATCTTTAAAATATTTTCTTAATTTTTCAGTGCTAGTTTTATATTGTAATGAAGTATATTTTCTGTTCATTCTTTCTAACGTTTTGTCGCTGCCGCTTTGAAGGGATAAATGAAAATGAGGACATAGCTTTTCAATTTTACAAAGCTTACTTATAACTTCAGCTGTAAAGAATGTTGGATCTAAGGAACCTATTCTTATTCTTTCGATTCCATTAACTTTATTAATTTCTTCTATAAGCCTTATTAAATTCCATTCACCTTCTAGGTCAACACCATAAGAAGCTGTATGTATTCCAGATAAAATTATTTCCTTAAAGCCATGATGTGCTAACTTCTCCACCTCTTCAAGTACTGTTTCAGGTTCTTTGCTACAAACTCCACCTCTAGCATATGGTATGAGGCAATATGAGCAAAATTTATTGCAACCATCTTGAATTTTAAGAAATGCTCTTGTTTTATCCTGATAATCTTCGATGTTTAACTTTTCAAAAACCTTGTTTTGAAGCACATCATTAACTTCTACTACTTGCTTTTTGTCTTCTATTACCCTCTGTACATATTGTACCACATCACCTTTGTTTTTTGTGCCTAAAACTACATCTACGCCTTCAATTTTTGAAACTTCTTCTGGAGCTACTTGAGAGTAGCAACCTACCACTGCTATAATAGCATCATTATTTATTTTTTTCACTTTACTAATCATTTGCCTTGATTTTCTATCACCTACATTAGTAACTGTACAAGTGTTAATTACATAAACATCAGCATATTCAGTTGGCAATGTAATTTCATAACCACTTTTTATAAATTTTTCTGTCATAGCTTCAGTTTCGTATTGATTAACTCTACAGCCTAATGTTAAAAATGCAACCTTCATTAATTCACCATCCTACCTTATTTGCCGCCCATATCGCCTAATTCATACATTAATAAAGATGAACAAACAAAACCTGCTGTTTCTGTCCTTAGTATTCTAGGTCCTAAAGTAACTATATGAGCTCCTACTTCCTTTAATTGTTCAATTTCGCTACTTTGAAAGCCGCCCTCTGGACCTATTATAACAGCAGCAGTACTTATTTTATCCTTTTCTATATCTTTAATCAAGCTTTTAATTCCGTAATTTTCCTGTTCTTCATATGGAACTACTATCAAATCCAACCCCTTGATTTCATTTATCATATTTTCAAACTGAACTACATCATTTATTTTAGGAATTATTGTTCTCTTGCTTTGTTTTGAGGCTTCAAGGGCAATTCTATTCCACCTATCTATTTTTTTATATTCCCCTAATTCATTTTTAACTACAACTCTTTCTGTTATTACCGGGGTAATAGAAACCACACCAATTTCTGCCGCCTTTTGAGCAATTAAATCCATCTTTGCTGCTTTTGGAAGGCCCTGATATAAATTTATTTTTAAAGGGCTTTCGTTATTTAAAAAAATTTCTTTTATTATATTACATTTTACTTCTGCTTTTCCTATGGAAAAAATTTCAGCTAAAAACTCTTGTCCATTGCAATTATTTATATTTATACTTTGACCTTCTTTAAGCCTTAACACTTTATAAATATGTTTAACATCTTCACCATTGATTATTACTTCATTACCATTAAAATTTTCCTGTGGCACAAAAAACTTATGCATTAAGACAACACTCCCCTTATCAAAGCTGTGCTACTATACAAATCCATTCACCTTGATTGTTTACTTCTAATATATCAAAACCGATACTTTTTAATTTATTAATAACGTCATCTGCTCTATCTTTAATAATACCTGAAGAAATGAAATATCCATTTTCCTTTAAAGCTTTTTTAGCATCGTCTGCTACTAATATAATTATATCGGCAATTATGTTTGCAACTACAATATTTGCCTTACCATCTACTACTTCCATTAAATTACCATGCAAAATTTCTATATTATTTAAGTTGTTGTACTTAATATTTTGAATGGCAGAATCTACTGCTACTTTATCTAAATCAACACCTATGACTTTTTCAGCCTTTAGCTTTGCTGCTGCTATTGATAAAATACCAGAGCCTGTTCCTATATCAAAAACAGTGCTATTTTTTTGTGTATATCTTTCTAATGCTTGTATGCACATTCTTGTAGTTTCATGAGTTCCTGTTCCAAAGGCCATTCCTGGGTCAAGCTCAATTATAAGTTCATGTTCTTCCTTTTTATAATTTTCCCATATTGGCTTTACTACTATTCTAGCTCCTACTCTTGTAGGTTTGTAATAGTTTTTCCAATTATTTTCCCAACTAGTTTCATTTACTTTATTTACAGTAACTATTCCTTCACCTTTATCGATACCAAAAGTAGAAAGCTTTCCTATAGCTTCATTTATATATTTAAAATACTCTTCAAATTTATCGTCTTCCTTATAATAAGCTTTTATTATAGCTCCATCTTTTATTTTAAGTAATGGTTCATCAAAATAATCCCAGTCACCAGGGTTTTCTTTTTTAAACTTAAGATCCATTGAATCTTCAACTGTTATTCCCTTTACATCAGTATTGTATAAAATTCCAGTTATTGCTTCTACAGCCTCACTACTTGTTATTATATTTAATTCTAACCATTCTTTATCCAAAGTAAGATACCTGCTTTCTTAAAAAATTAAATGCAATTTTATTATACATATAAAAAAAATAATAATCAAATCTTTAGGTATAATTTCAAAATAAACATATTAAAATAAATAATAAGCGGCTTTAATTAAAAAGAAATGAGATGATTTTATGCAACTTGAACTAAGCTGTGAAGAGGTCAAGAAAATCAAAAACTTAATAGATAATAGAATAGAAGAACTTAGATTCGATGTAAACGATAATCTTTCTTATAATGAAGACGAACTACAGCAGGTTATTAGGGATTATAAAACCCTCCGTAAAAAAATAGAATTACAAATGGAAAATTTAGCAGTAATAAAATAAAAATAATTTGCGAAGTAAAACTTAGTCTACTTCGCAAATTATTAGTTCAACGAATCTTTAATTTTGTCAAAAAATGACTTTTTGCCATCTGTTCCTTTTTCTCCGCTAGCTTCCATAAACATTTTCAATGCTTCTTTTTGCTTTTCGTTTAAAGATTTTGGAACATCCACTACTACTTTAACATATTGATCTCCACGCCCGTTTCCATTTACTCTCGGTACTCCTTTGCCTTTAAGCCTAAAGCGAGTCTCAGGCTGAGTTCCAGAAGGAATAGTATATTTAACATCTCCATCCACAGTAGGTACTTTTATTTCCACACCAAGTGCTGCACTTGCAAAAGAAATATGAGTATCTATATATATATCATTTCCTTCTCTTTTGAATACATTATGAGGTATAACCCTTATATTAATATATAAATCTCCAGCTGGTCCACCATTTTTACCATGTTCACCATGTCCTCTTAATGGTATTACATTTCCAGTATCTACACCTGCCGGAATTTTTATAGTTATTTTTCTGTTTTTTCGTACCTTACCAGTACCATGGCATGTATTGCATGGGTCAGTAATAATAGTTCCTCTTCCACCACATTTATCACAAGTAGTTTGAGTTACAATATTTCCTAGTGGAGTACTTCTTTGCATCCTTATTTGACCAGTTCCATGACACTTATCACAAGTTTTTGGACTAGTTCCAGCTTTTGCTCCAGTTCCGTTACAGCTTTCACAGTTTTCATTTCTAGTGATGGATATCTCCTTTTCAACACCAAAAACAGCTTCTTCAAACTTTAACGTCACATTATATTCTAAATCATGACCTCTTTCTGGTCCATTACGCCTTCTTGAGCCTCCATTAAAACCACCACCGAAGAATGAGCCAAAAATATCTCCAAGATCACCAAAGTCAAAGCCTTCAGCTCCATTAAAACCATTAAATCCACCGCCACCAGAAGAAAAATCAGTGGTACCAAACTGATCATATTGAGCCTTCTTTTGTGGATCGGACAACACTTGATAAGCTTCATTAATTTCTTTAAATTTTTCTTCAGCTTCTTTATCACCTTTATTTTTATCTGGATGATATTTTATAGCTAACTTTCTGAAAGCTTTTTTTATTTCATCATCGCTTGCACCTTTTTGTAAGCCAAGCAATTCATAATAATCTTGTTTTGCCAAAACCTATTCACCACCTCTATTATTATAAAGTGTAATTTAAGAGACTGCTAACAAATTTACGAAATAAATTGCTATTTAAAATTCGTTAGAAAGTGAACCGCTTTAAGTTTTAGTTAAGAAGTAAGAGTGAAAAGTTAATAGATATACACATTTCCCTAATTATCTATTTACTCTTATTTCTTACCTCTTAGCAAAAAGCCTGCGGTTCACTTTTTAAAGTTTTGTAGCTTATATATATTTCGTAATATTAAACATTCATCTATTATTACTTATCTTCATCTACCTTAAAATCAGCATCTACTACGTTGTCATCTTTAGCTGCTCCAGCATCGGTACCAGCTCCTCCTGCTGCTGCATTTGGATCAAAACCTTCTGCACCTTGACCTGCTGAATAAATTTTAGATGATACTGCATAGAAAGCTTCTGTTAAAGCTTCTGTTCCAGCTTTAATTGCTTCTATATCTTCTCCATCTTTTATTTTCTTTAAAGCTTCTGCTTTTTCTTCTATACTTGCCTTATCTTCTGCAGATACTTTATCACCAAGTTCTTTTAAAGTTTTTTCTGTTTGATAAATCATTTGATCTGCATTATTTTTTATTTCTATAGTTTCTTTTCTCTTCTTATCTTCTTCAGCATATTTTTCAGCTTCCTTTACTGCCTTATCGATTTCGTCATCTGAAAGGTTAGTTGAAGCAGTAATAGTAATGTTTGCTTCTTTTCCAGTTCCCTTATCTTTAGCTGATACATTAACAATACCGTTAGCATCTATATCAAAAGTAACTTCGATTTGAGGAATTCCTCTTGGAGCTGGAGCGATTCCAGAAAGAGTAAATCTTCCCAAAGTCTTATTATCTGAAGCCATTGTTCTTTCACCTTGAACTACGTGAATTTCAACTGAAGTTTGACCATCTGCTGCTGTTGAGAACACTTGGCTCTTTCTTGCAGGTATTGTTGTATTTCTCTCAATTAATGGAGTTGCAACATTACCATAAGTTTCAATTCCAAGAGTTAAAGGAGTTACATCTAGAAGAAGTACATCTTTAACATCACCAGTTAATACACCAGCTTGAATTGCAGCTCCTACAGCAACACATTCATCTGGATTAACACCCTTTGAAGGATCTTTACCAGTAAATTCTTTAACAGCCTCTTGAACTGCAGGTATTCTTGTTGAACCACCAACTAATAAAACTTTGTCGATTTCGTTTATTGACATTCCAGCATCTTGAAGAGCTTTCTTCATTGGCTCAATTGTAGCAACAACTAAATCATGAGTTAATTCATTAAATTTAGCTCTAGTTAAATTTAAATCAATATGCTTTGGACCGTTTTGATCTGCTGTTATAAATGGTAAATTTATATTTGTTTGCATTGAAGAAGATAATTCTATCTTAGCTTTTTCAGAAGCTTCTTTTAGCCTTTGCATAGCACTAGAATCTTTTCTTAAATCTATACCATTATCTGCTTTAAATGTATCTGCAATATAATCCATGATTTTGTTATCAAAATCATCTCCACCTAAACGAGTGTTACCATTTGTAGCTTTAACTTCAAAAACTCCATCACCAAGTTCAAGTATAGATACGTCGAAAGTACCGCCGCCTAAGTCATATACAAATATTTTTTGATTTGTATCCATTTTATCTAAACCATATGCAAGTGATGCAGCAGTTGGTTCATTTATTATTCTTAAAACTTCAAGACCAGCGATTTTTCCTGCATCCTTTGTTGCCTGTCTTTGACTGTCATTAAAATATGCTGGAACTGTAATTACTGCTTGAGTAACTGTTTCTCCTAAGTAAGCTTCTGCATCTGCTTTTAATTTCATAAGGATATAAGCAGAAATTTCTTGTGGTGTGTGTTCTTTTCCGTCTATATCTACCTTATGATTTGTTCCCATATGTCTTTTTATAGAAATAATTGTTCTATCTGGATTTGTAATTGCTTGTCTTTTTGCTACTTGACCTACTAATCTTTCACCACTTTTTTGGAAAGATACAACTGAAGGGGTAGTTCTAGAGCCTTCTGCATTTGCAATGACTGCTGGGTCTCCACCTTCCATAACTGCTACACATGAATTTGTAGTTCCTAAATCGATTCCTATTACTTTAGCCATAAAATAATACCTCCTAAAATTTGATTATCTATTTACTATCAAAATATTAATTTGCTACTTTTACCAAACTATATCTAAGAACTTTGTCTCCTTTTTTATAGCCTTTTTGCATTACTTCTACTATTACATTTTCACCTAAGGACTCATCTTCCACATGCATTATCGCATTGTGTAAATTTGGGTCAAAGGCTTCAGTAGTATCTATTTCTTCAACACCTAATTTTTCAAAGGCATCTTTGAATTGTCTTATTGTCATATCAATGCCTTTTTTAATATCTTCTATGCTTCCATCAATACTTATAGCTCTTTCCATATTATCTAGAGCAGGAAGCATATTTTTCAAAACATCAAAACAAGCATCTGTATATATTCCATCTTTTTCTTTAGCTGATCTATTTCTGAAATTCTCATACTCTGCTGCTGTCCTTAAAAGCCTATCTTTTACAGTTTCAAGTTCATTAGAAAGTTTTGTGTTCTCATCCTTAAGCTTGTTTTTAAATATTTTCATTTCTTCAAGCTCCTCTTTCAAAATAACTGTATCATCTTTGAGTTCTTCGAATTCTTCGTCTTCCAGCTTTTCTAAATCTTCTTCCTTTAAGCTTTCATTTTCTAACTGTTCTTCTTCGGGAGTGTTTTCTACTTCCTTATTTTCAGTCATTCAATTCACCTCTACTCATCATTTAAATATATGTTACTAATACTTTTGTTTAACTCCTTAGTAACTTTGGTTAATATAGAAATAACCTTTGAATATGGCATTCTGGTTGGACCTATTACTCCAATAGCACCTAAAGGACGATCTCCAAGTCTATAGACTGCAGATACTACACTAATTTCCTTAGCTTCCTTCATATAATTTTCATTTCCTATGCTTATTGAAATATTACTCTTATTATCTAAAAGGTTCCTTATTTTATTCCCATCATCCACAAAGGTTAATATTTCTCTAGCTTTTTCAATATCTTTAAATTCTGGATATTCCAAAATATTTCCAGCACCTTCAAAATAAACCTCTGAATTATTTTCAGAATTTAAGCTTTCATAAAGCTGCGGTATTATAGCATCAAATATATCTTCATAACCAACTAAATCCTTTTTAAGATTATTTATTACTTCAAGATTAATCATTTGAACGCTAAGACCTCTTAGCCTTAAGTTTAGCAGTTGATTTATTTTATTTAATGCTTCTTCTGTTGGTGATTTTTTTAGTCTAATTATATTGTTTTTAATTATCCCACTATCGGTTATTACAACCGATAATATACTAACGCTGTCTATGTTTATTAAATTTATAGATTTAAGTTTACTTCCTTTTGTCGAAGGCGTCTCTACAACACATAAAAGATTAGTAAGCTCAGAAACCAAAAGATTAGCTTGTCGAACAAGTTTATCAACTTCAAACAAAGCTGCATTTAAAAGTTGATTTTTTATTTTAAGTTCTTCAGCTGTTGACAACTTTGATAGTTCCATAAGCTCATTAACATATAATCTATAACCTTTATCAGAAGGCTTTCTGCCAGAAGAAGTATGAAGCTGCTCAATTAATCCCATATCTTCAAGGTCTGCCATCTCATTTCTAATGGTAGCTGAACTTATGCCTAAATCATATTTTTTAGCAATAGTTCTTGAACCTACAGGTTCTGCTGTATTTATATAATCATTAATAATCGCTTGAAGTATTCTTAATTTTCTTTCGTCAATACTCATCCTTTTCACCTTCTTTATTAGCACTCACTCTTGTTGAGTGCTAATCATCATGTTTTAAAAATATCACTACTATATGTTTTTGTCAACTTTTCAAAATCGCTTCTATTTGATTAAGTTATGTCATTATTCTTAATTAATTTTATATTACTTTCTATTACTAAATATTTCTTTAAAAATCTTAATAATTCAAAATATAAAATCGCTCATTACAAAGTTGGACAGTTCTATCCCTCTTTCTGATAACTTTAGCCTGTCACCTTCTAATATAAGAAGTCCATTTTCAGTATGTTTTTTTATCTGTGCACCATATATCGATGTTATATCTTTGTTAAACTTCGAATTAAATTGCAAAATGCTTACGCCATTTATTTTCCTTAAACCTAAAAACATGAATTCTTCAATGTCATCCTCTAAACTATTTACATGGCTTTCTGCTATGCTACTCTTAATTTTTAACATATCACTAATGTATTTTTTCACATCTTCATTATTTCTATACCTAATTCCATTGTAATAGGAATGAGCAGAGACACCCAGTCCAATATAATTTTTTAATTCCCAGTAAATTAGATTATGTCTGCATTCATAGCCTTCAATAGCAAAGTTTGAAATTTCATACTGCTGAAAACCAGCATCTTTTAAAATTGTCTTTGCTGCATTATACATTTCTCTTTCTTCTTCTTCTGATGGTAAATCTTCTTCTTTATAATTTTCATAGAAGTAAGTTCCTTCTTCTAATATTAAACTGTAGCAAGATATATGCTTTGGCTTAAGGTCCACAATTTTTTTTAAAGTTTCCTCCCACATACAAGTACTTTGTCCTGGTAATCCAAACATTATATCTACGTTAATATTATTAAAGCCACACCTTTTAGCCATTAGATAGCCTTCTAAGAAGTCACTATAGTCATGAATTCTTCCCATTGTTTTTAATAATTGCTCTTGTACTGCTTGAAGTCCTATGCTTAGTCTATTAACTCCAATTTCTTTTAAAGCACTTAGCTTTTCTTCTGAAAAAGTGCCAGGATTTCCTTCCACAGTAAACTCAAGGTTTTTATCTAAATTAAGGTTATTTATCGCTTCTCCTATACTTTTAATGGCTTCAACAGATAAATAGGTGGGAGTTCCCCCACCTATAAATATAGTATCTATTTGTTTATCTGAAACACTTTTTATTTCTTCACAAAGTGCTTCAATATATTTAGGCATTAATTGCTCTATTCCTGAATATGAAGGGAAATCACAATATAGACATTTTGCCTTGCAAAATGGAATATGAATATACAAACCTATTCCCATATCAATCCACCTTAAGCACTGACATAAATGCTTCTTGAGGAACTTCAACACTACCAACTTGTCTCATCCTCTTTTTACCTTCCTTTTGTTTTTCAAGAAGCTTTTTCTTTCTGCTAATATCTCCACCATAACATTTTGCAAGTACATCTTTCCTAAGTGCTTTTACCGTTTCTCTTGCAATAACCTTTGAGCCAACAGCTGCTTGAATTGGTATTTCAAACATTTGTCTAGGTATAATTTCCTTAAGCTTTTCTGCAATATTTCTACCTTTATTGTAAGCTCTTTCTTCTGGAACTATCATAGATAGAGCATCTACCATATCCCCATTTAATAGTATATCCAGCTTAACTAAATTTGTTCTAATATAACCTTCAAGCTCATAATCAAAGGATGCAAATCCTCTGCTTCTTGATTTTAATGCATCAAAAAAATCATATATTATTTCATTTAGAGGTATTTTGTAATTTAACATTACTCTAGTAGTTTCTATATATTGCATATCGATAAATACAGCTCTCCTACTTTGGCATAGCTCCATAATTGCTCCAACATAATCGGATGGAGTTATAATAGAAGCTTTAACCACAGGTTCTTCCATAAAGCTTATTTCGGATGGCTCCGGTAAATTTGTTGGATTTGTTATTTGTATAAGTGTACCATCAGTTTTAGTAACCTTATAAATTACTGAAGGTGCCGTTGTTATAATATCAAGATTAAATTCTCTTTCTATTCTTTCCTGAATTATTTCCATATGAAGAAGCCCTAAAAATCCACATCTAAACCCAAAACCTAATGCTATTGAAGTTTCTGGCTCAAAATTTAGTGCTGCATCATTAACTTGAAGCTTTTCTAAAGCATCTTTAAGTTCTCCGTATTTAGCTCCATCTATTGGGTATATACCACTATATACCATAGGAATTGCAGGTCTATAACCAGGTAGCGGCTCTTTAGTAATTCTAGCAGCTTCTGTAATAGTATCACCCACTCTTGCATCTCTTACGTTTTTAATGGATGCTGTTAAATATCCAACATCTCCTGCACGAAGCTCTCCTATAGAGAAAAAGCCTGGAGTAAATACACCTACTTCTGTTACATCGTATTCCTTTCCAGTAGCCATAAGCTTAATTTTGGTTCCAGTTTTAACAAAACCATCAATAACCCTTATATAACTTACTACACCTTTGTAGCTATCATAATATGAATCAAAAATAAGTGCCTTTAACGGTGCCTCTTCGTCACCCTTGGGAGGTGTAATATTTTGAATTACAGCCTCTAAAACATCTTCTATATTAAGTCCAGTTTTTGCAGAGATTAAAGGTGCATTTTCTGCTTCAATTCCTATTACATCTTCTATTTCGGTCTTGATTTCATCCGGTCTTGCACTTGGCAAATCTATCTTGTTAATTACCGGCACTACATCCAAGCCATGATCAACTGCTAAATAACAGTTAGCAAGGGTTTGAGCCTGTATTCCTTGAGTGGCATCTACAACTAATATGGCACCTTCGCAAGCTGCCAAGCTTCTAGACACTTCATAATTAAAATCTACATGTCCAGGAGTATCAATTAAATTTAATATATACTCTTCGCCATTTTCTTTTTTATATATGAGCCTTGCTGCCTGAGACTTTATAGTTATTCCTCTTTCCTTTTCTAGTTCCATATTATCAAGTACTTGTTCATCCATTTCCCTTTGTGTTAAAGTACCTGTTTTTTCTAAAAGCCTATCTGCAAGTGTAGACTTACCATGATCTATATGAGCAACAATGCAAAAATTTCTAATATGACTTTGTCTGTTACTTGTCATCTCTTTTACCCTCCGATATGTATTTTAAAATACCTTATACTAATTCAGATTAGATTATAAAGTAAATTAAAAAAAATAACAAGTGAAAACTTCTATAAGTTTAAAAAAAACACCTCCAAATAGGATGTGCTAGTTATAAGATTTTTTTAATTGTTCTGCTATAATTCTTGCTAAATATTTTGCTGTAGCTTTTGCTTCTGTTAAACTATTTTTATCACAACCAATTTCAATCAAAAACGCATTATTACTTTTACTTTGATTAAAATAATCTGTACCTACGTTATAATAATATATGCCATTACAAAGACCAGAAAAGTCTTTGTTACTTATACCGATTAGAGAATTTACTAATGAAATATTTTTACTATAATGAGGATTTGCTTTAGCCATAACAAACATAAACTTTGCAACGTTGTTTCCATTATACGTTATAGTATCTGGGCTCTTACTTTGAAGAGAATCTCTATGCATATCTATAATCATTTGAAAATCCCCATACTGCTTTAAATATTTACTTAGCGTTTGTCCAGATCTTAGATAACTTTCAGTATATTCTGCTGCATTATGAATAGTTTTATCATGAATTACAGATATATTATAATTTTCTTCTAACTCTTTTGCTAGTTCATCTCCAACTGCACATATATTTTTTGTTGGATCCATATTATCTGGTCCAAAAGGTACATAGCTTTCCGTAGTATGGGAATGATATATTAATATTTGTGGTTTAATAGACATATTTGTTCTTTTTAAATTGGGATCGTAAACTTTTATATCGCTACTTGGTAAATTTGAGCTGTTATTTGATGAAGTATTATTTCCAAGATTTATATCGCTATTTTTAAGTGTAAAGCTTTCATCATTTTTTATATCATTTGCCTCACTTCCTTGAAAACTATAGCTATTATTTGATAATGAAGCAATTTCTCCTTTTATTATTTCATAAGGTTTATTAGTGTTTATACCAATAGTGCTTAAAATCATATCTTCAATGGTAGCATAATTATTTTCAGATAAGGTAAGAGCAGGTATCGAATATTCCAAGGCCATCTTATAAGCATAGTTACTATTAAAATTAATATATATTTTTATAAGTTGAAACAGTAAAAATGAAATTATAGATATTGCTACAAACAATAAAATTGTTACTTTTATTTTATTGTTATTTGCCACTATGTCACTCTCCTTCCAATTAAAACATATGAAGGAAACTAACCGTTTATAACAAATATTTATTTATATCTTCAATTGTAAGTGCTGGCTGTAATGCAATATTTATACCGTTTGCAATTATTTTAGCTAAAGCCTCTATTATAATATCTACATCTTTTGGCGTAACCATAACATTTTCTGAATAAGGAACTAATATTTCTTCTATCATTTTTTGTTTTTCATTTTTATCTACAGTTTTAAGCATATTATAAAAACTGCTTCCTTCCTTTGAAACCTTTATCATCTCATCTAAAACAAGGTCTATAGTATCATTTGCCATGGTGGCTGCATCTACTACTGTAGGAACTCCTATGGCTATAACCGGAATTCCTAAAGTTTTTTCGCTTATTTCCATTCTTTTATTTCCAACACCAGAGCCTGGAGAAATTCCGCTAGTTCCAATTTGTATAGTACTATTTACTCTTTCTAACTTTCTTGAAGCTAATGCATCAATACATATTACTAAATTAGGATTTGTTTTCTCTACTACTCCTTTTATGATTTCACTAGTTTCAATACCTGTTAGTCCTAGCACACCTGGGGCTATTGCACATACTGGCCTTATTCCTTCATCGATACTGTCTGGTATGAGTTCCTTTAAATGTCTTGAAACCATGGTTTTTGAAATTACCTTTGGTCCAAGAGCATCGGGTGTAACTTTCCAGTTACCCAGTCCTACTACCAAAACTGTCATGCTTTCATCTATTTTTATTAGCTTAGTTAATGATTCTGCTAAAAGTCTACTTACTTTATCCATAGCAGCCACATCATAGTAACTATATTTAGGAATATCTATAGTTACATATGTGCCTATAGGTTTTTTCATTGCTTTTTCTCCAGCTTCGCTTTCAACCTTAACTGTTGTAATTTTTATGTCTCCCTCTTCCTTTTTTAAAAGCTTTACACCAGGCACCATTTTATTATTTTCTTTTTCATATATTTCTTTTGTCTCAACGGCCAAATCTGTTCTTATTCCCATTAACACAACCCGCCTCCCATATTTACTCTATCAATATTTTTCCCATACTGTTTTATATTATTCAATACTTATCAAATAATTAATTGTAAATCAATATAATTTTTGCTTGAAGATTATACAGATTAATGATATAATAACTTTTGTTCAATATGAGAAAACTCGGACAATTATTCCCCAATTGCCAGTGTTATATAAATGTGTAAGGGAGTGAATCGGATGGCTAACATTAAATCAGCAAAAAAGAGAATTAAAGTTACAGAAACTAAAACTTTAAGAAATAAGATGATAAAGTCTGCTCTAAAAACTACTATTAAAAAGTTTGAAGTAGCAGCTACTGCTAAAAACGTTGAAGAAGCAAAAGCAAACTTCGCAAACGTTGTTAAATCTTTAGATATGGCTGCTTCAAAAGGTATAATACATAAAAACAAAGCAGCAAGAACTAAATCTAGATTAGCATTAAAATTAAA
>JAJXWJ010000085.1 GCA_021781655.1 Bacillota bacterium
TATATATATGCCCGACTTTCACTACGTGTCTTTGCGACATATTTACTTTTCACATATAGTATTATCCTTTATCTTGCCTTTTATTCACAAGTTACCACAAAAACCAGGGTTACCTCCCTTCAATTTGTTTCTTTTTATTCAATTTTGTCATTACTTTTTCAAGCAGCTGTTACCTCCTTCTTACTATTTTGTGCAAATTTATTTTATTTTATAACCTAGTATTACTAAATCTCTTAAAACTCCATCAAGCTTTGCTACGCCTGGAAGATGTGCCCACTTTTGAAAATTAAACTTTTCAAACAATTTAATACTTGGAATGTTGTGCCCAAAAATAAGAGCCACAATATTTTCGATTTCCACTTCTTTAGCATAGTCTAATGCCCATTTTAATATTCTTTCACCGAGGCCTTGATTTCTATACTGTTCTTTTATATAAATACTGATTTCTGAAGTTATATTGTAAGCTGCTCTTTCATGAAAGTCACTAAAGCTTAACCATGCTACGATTTCATCATTTTCAATTACTACAAATAATGGTCTTTTATCATTATCATGAGCAAAAAACCATTCCCTTCTTTCCTCTATTGTAACAGGTTCAACATCTGCAGTTACCATTCTTCCTGCAATTGTTGAGTTATATATTTCTACCACACTCGGTAAGTCATTTATTTTTGCTTTTCTTATATTCATCTCAAACTCCTCTATGTAAAAATTTTGTTACTTTTTTAGGCATAATTTAATTAATTTCTACTAATATTATAATAAAAGATTTCGATATTAGCTATTATTATAAATTATAATTTATTTTCATATTACTTTCATAACCAAATCATTGTGTTGACTACAACCTGCAACAGTTGTAAAATTTACTTATATATGAAAATTCAGAAATTTATTTTCTTTGTTTTCATCTTTCTTATTCTTAATCTAAATTTTATATAAGCAATAGGAGGTAATCATGGAACTAAACAAAGAAGTATTTAAAAGTGATTTTAAGAAAAAACTAATGAATCTTTACGCAGAAAATGTATCAGAATCTTCGAAATTGCACCAATATTTAGCTTTAGGCTCTCTTGTTAAAGAATATGCATCTGAAAAATGGATGTATACTCATGAACAATACGCAGAAGAAAAAATCAAACAAGTATACTACTTTTCCATGGAATTCTTGATAGGCAGATTACTTGGCAGCAACCTTTTAAATTTAGGAATAAGAGACTTATGTGAAGATGCTTTAAGTGAACTTGGCATAAATCTTCTTGAGTTAGAAGAAGTTGAAAATGATGCCGGGCTTGGAAACGGCGGCCTTGGAAGACTAGCAGCATGCTTTTTAGATTCTATGGCTTCAATAGGCATTGCTGGTAATGGGGTTGGTATTCGATATGACTATGGTCTTTTTGAGCAAAAAATAGTTAATGGATATCAAGTTGAAATTCCAGACAACTGGCTAAGACATGGCAACGTTTGGGAAGTTAGAAACGAAGACTCCGCATTGATGATAAAATTCGGCGGAAATATAGAAACAAAATATATAAATGATAACTTAGTATTTGAACACAAAGATTACGAAGCAGTGTTAGCTGTTCCTTACGACACTCCAGTAATCGGTTATAAAAATAATAGTGTTAACACTCTTAGACTTTGGAGCGCTGAGCCTATAGACAAAGATTTTGACCTTGAGTCCTTTAGTCATGGTGAATATGTGAAAGCAGTTGAACATAAATATTCAGTAGAATCTATTTCTCAAGTATTATATCCAGACGATACTAGAGAGGATGGTAAAATATTAAGACTTAAGCAGCAATACTTTTTTGTAAGTGCTGGAATTCAATCTATAATAAATGGCTTAAAGAAAAACAATATTCCGATAAATAGATTAAACGAGTATGTTGCAATTCATGTAAATGACACTCACCCTTCAGTTTCCGTAGCTGAACTCATGAGAATACTTATAGATGAAGAAAATATTTCATGGGATGAAGCTTGGAAAATAACTACAAATACAATCGCATATACAAATCATACAATTATGGCAGAAGCATTAGAAAAATGGCCTATTCCGCTATTTAAAAAACTATTGCCAAGAATTTATATGATTATAGAAGAAATAAATAAACGTTTTTGTGCCGAAGTATATGAAAAATACAATGACTTAAACATAGTTCACGACATGGCAATAATTTGCGATGGATATATCAAGATGGCCTATCTTGCAATAGTAGGTAGTCATTCTGTAAATGGTGTTGCTAAGCTTCATACAGAAATATTAAAAAATAGAGAGCTAGCAAACTTTTATAATTTTTATCCAAACAAATTTAACAACAAAACAAATGGCATTACTCATAGAAGATGGCTTATGAAGGCTAACCCAGAGCTTTCAAAATTAATCACAAATACTATAGGCGATAGATGGATAAAAACTCCAAACAAGCTTATTGATTTACTAGCCTTTTCTAAAGACAAAGATTTTCAATACAAGCTTAGAACCGTAAAACAAAATAACAAAAAGAAATTTGCTGAATATGTAAAAGCTCGTTATGACATTACAATAGACCCAAATTCCATATTCGATGTTCAAGTAAAGAGATTACATGCTTATAAAAGACAAGTACTAAATGTATTTCATATTCTTGATTTATATTACAGATTAAAACAAAATCCTAATCTAGATATTGTGCCAAGAACCTTCTTCTTCGGTGCAAAGGCTGCTCCTGGATACTATTTAGCAAAGCAGACAATAAAACTTATTAATACGGTTGCAGATTTAGTAAATAACGACCCTTCTATAAATGGAAGAATAAAAGTTTTATTTTTAGAAAACTATTCAGTGTCACTTGCTGAAAAAATAATTCCTTGTGCAGATGTAAGCGAGCAAATTTCAACTACTACAAAAGAAGCTTCTGGTACAGGAAACATGAAATTTATGATGAATGGTGCTGTAACTATTGCTACACTCGATGGTGCCAATGTTGAAATGAAAGAAGCTGTTGGCGAAGAGAATATTGTCATTTTTGGTATGCAAAAAGATGAAGTGCTAAACTATGAAAAGAACAAAAATTATAGAGCATACGACTTCTATAATTTAGATACTAGAATAAGAAGGATTTTAGATAGCTTAATTGACGGTTCTCTAGGAGTTGCTAAATCAGAGTTTATTGATATTCACAAGTCTCTTTTGGCAAATAACGATGAATTCTTTGTGTTAAAAGATTTCGATTCATATGTTAGAGCTCAAGAAAAAATAGATTCGCTTTATAAAGATGAAAAAAAATGGTCAGAAATGTGTGCATGTAACATAGCACATTCAGGAATATTTTCTAGTGACAACACTATAGCTCAATATGCAAAGGAAATATGGAGAACAGATGTTGTAAATATTGCAATACAATAAATAATAGAAATGAAAAATGAGAAAGAAGTAAGAGAAAGTACAAAATTGTTCTCTTACTTCTTTTTTATTACGTCAAAACGGTATTAACTCTTCATTTCATGATGCCAGCAGATTACTAGATACATTATTATCTGTATAAATATAATTTTCAGCTTGTTTCCCTAGTTTTCCCAAAATCGGCCATTTCTTATTTAGAAATTCAAAATTAGACATATTTTTATCCTACCCCATATCACTTTATTATATAATTCTACATTTCACCTCTAAATCCTTCAATTGATTATTTACAAAAAACATTCTATAATTATAAAATAAAAAATATCAGATTACTGAAAGGATTATTTATGAAAAACATTAAACTAACTATTCAATACGAAGGCACAAATTATAGAGGCTGGCAAAAACAAAAAGGTTCAGATAAAACTATACAAGGTAAACTAGAAAATGTTTTGAGCAAAATGACAGGTGAAGAAATAACTTTAATTGGTTCTGGAAGAACTGATGCAGGTGTGCATGCTGAAAAGCAAATTGCTAATTTTAAAATGAATAGCGATTTTGATTGTGAATACATTATAAATTATTGCAATGATTTTTTGCCTCAAGATATAGCCGTTATAGCTGCAAAAGAGATGCATCCTCTTTTTCATGCTAGATATAATGCTAAAACAAAAACATACCGTTATAATATAAATAATAACCCAATACCAAATTTGTTTCAAAGAAATTTTTGTTATCATGTAGAAGAAAAGCTAAACATAGCTTTAATTAAAGAAGCTTCTCAACTTTTTATTGGAGAACACGATTTTAGAGCTTTTACTACTTTGAAAAACAAGAAAAAATCTACTGTTAGAACAATATATGATATAAAAATCATTGAAAACTATGAAAATTTACAAATTTATATTATAGGCAATGGTTTTTTACATAATATGGTTAGAATAATAACAGGTACACTTATAGAGGTTGGACTTGGAAAACTTAATAAAGATGAAATACCTAATATTTTTGAAGAAAAAGCAAGAAGCAGTGCAGGTTTTACTGCACCACCTCAAGGTTTAGCTTTAATAGATGTTACATATTAATATTTATTATTTCTCCAAATAATTCAGAGTTTTCTTTAGCTTTTTCACCATTACCTACTACGCAAATGTAATCAGCTTCCATACATGCTTTTATTAATGGTGCAAAAGCTCTAATATCTTCTACTTTTGTGTTTATTACTTCTATTCTTTCCTTTTGAAGCTTTTCTAATGATATTCCACTTATAAAAATAGAAGCTTCTCTATCCAAAATCATAGAATTAGAAAGTGGTGAGTCTAAACTACTTATAGTTCCCAAAATATATTTTGTCATTTCCCTATCAGTAGCCTTAAAATCTTCTAAATACTTATAAAGCATATTGTAATTTTCTAAGGTTTCTTTCAAATTTGGGTCTCTATATGAACTTATATACATATTTCCGTTTCTTTTAAATACTATAAATACGCCATAGGCTCCACCCTTGACTCTTATTGTATTCCACAAGTAATCATAATTTGCAATACTTTTTAATACTTGTAGCTTTCCACTGTACTCATAGCCTTTACTAATAAAATTAAAGCCCTTAGCTACGTATTGTACCTTTGAAGAATTAACTAAAGCTTCGTTGGCTTTCTTTAGTTTAAAGTCATATTTATTTTTATTCAATATGATACTACTAACATTTCCTGTAATGCTGGCAGTTACCATATTCTTTAATGTCAAATATCTATTTTCATTTGCTCCAAGGCTTAAAATTAAAGCTGTATCATTAAATAACGCTTTGCATATTTCCTTTAATTTTTCACTTAGCTGCTCTTTTCTAGCTTCAAAATTTTTCTCTAGATCACAAAGAAACTTGAAAAATTCTAATCCACTGCTTATTTCAGTATATTTACCTATTTGTGAAAAATAAGAGGATAACCTTGCACTAGCTATTACATGACCACTGCTGGATATTCCCATTTCTATTCTTGATTTCAATTCACTAATAATTTCTTTAAGCCTTGTATAATTATCAAATTTACTTTTATTTATTATCTCATAAATCAACTCTAATAGCTTTGAAGTCTTTTCTTCTAGTGCTTTCCCGCTTACAACAAACTTAGGAAAAAATTCATCTTTATTTTTTGCATTTGGATAAGTTTCTAATGCAAAATCTATTCCGCCAGTATTTACATATACTTCATTTGATAAATTTTCATAGCTATAGTTTTCTGTGTCAACCTTGCCTAAAATATATGAAAGTAATGCAGTATATTGAATTTGATTTTCATTAGCTACCGTACCATCAAAATAATAAGTAATATAATCTATACCATTAGAATCTACAGGCGTAAATAAAACTTCATAGCTTTCTACTTTTTCTGTAATGCTGTTATAAGTTTCTATTTCTTCTTTTATATCCTCTATGGAAAGCAAAGGAATTTTACTTAAAACCTCTTCACTATCTGGTGTTGACTGCCTTTTTTCAAGTTTTTCATTAATTTCTATTAACTCATTTATTTCATCCTTTGATAAAGACATTTTATAATTATCAAGAGTACTTCTTAAATTTTCATACTTTTCTTTTGCCAAACCCTTCTTTGGTTTAACCTTTAAAAGTAAACTATGAGGATTGTTTAAAATATAGTTTTGTATTAAGCCTTCAAAATATCTATCTTTAAGTTTATTTTTTATATTAGTTAATACTTCATTAAATTCAAGATTTTGAAACGGCTTTCCACCATGTATAACACTTGTTAAAACCTTGCTATTATATACAAGTCCCTTTGGATAACTGCTATAGTCCCCTTCCTTTAATTCAAACTCTTTTACATTTATTACTGCTTGAATCAAATTTGTATCTATTCCATCTTTAACAAGCTTCTCTAGTGTTTCTATTATAACCTTCTTAAACTTATTTGCTTCACTTTCATTTGAATTTTTAGCGATAATACTTATAGAGGTTTGAAAAATACTGTTATTGAACATTCCAAAAACATCTTTTGCTATTCCTGCTTCAAGCAGTGCCTTTTTTAAAGGTGAAGCTGCAGTTTCTAATAGTATATCTTCTAGTAAGTCAAAAGCTATATAATGTTCTTTATCTGTTATAAGAGAAGTAGCAAAGCTTAAACTTAAATATGTTTTATCTTCTAACTCTTCATCTTCAGTAATGGAGTAAAATTGCTCTACTTCCTTCATTTCGCTGAAAGGTAACTGCTTATTAATATTTATATCCGTTTCTACTTTATCAAAATCCTTTAAATAACTATCATTTAAAAATTCAAGTTCTTCCTCTAAATCCACATCACCGTATAAATAAATATAGCTATTGGAAGGATGATAAAACTTTTTATGAGTTGCTATAAACTCCTCATAAGTTAGTTCTGGAATATTTTCAGGATTTCCACCAGAATCATAACCATAGCAAGTATCTTTAAATAAATTTCTAGTGATTCCTCTCATAAGGGCAGATTCTGGTGAAGAATATACTCCTTGCATTTCGTTATAAACTACCCCTTTATATTGCAAATCTGAAGCAAATTCCTTTATTTCGTAATGCCAACCTTCTTGTAATAAGATTTCTTTATATTTATAAATATTAGGATAAAATACTGCATCAAGATAAACATCCATTAAATTTCTAAAATCTTTTTTGTTTTTGCTTGCTACTGGATACATTGTTTTATCCGGATATGTAGCTGCATTTAAATAAGTATTTAAAGAACCTTTTGCAAGTTCTACGAAGGGCTCCTTGCTTGGAAATTTTCTTGAACCACATAATACAGAATGTTCTAAAATGTGAAAGACACCAGTATTATTTTTGGGTAACGTTTTAAAACTTATGGAAAAAACCTTATTATCATCTGAATTTTGTATACTAACAAGCTTTGCACCACTTTTTTCATGAACAAAAACTCTTCCCAAGGAACTAATGTCTTTTATTTCTTTTTCTTCTACTAATTTAAAGCCATGATAATTTTTATTAATTTCAAAATCCATCTTTACCCCTCCACTTCAGTTGTTTTTTAATCGCATATATTAATTATTTCTATATTTTTCTATTGTGTCAAGTATTACTGTTTTTTATTCCTATAGAATATTTGAAAATAATAATTTTCTCTGTTAAAATGTGATTACTAACAATAAAAATAATTAGGAGATAATAATGGAAGCATTTAGAATAGAAACTGATTTATTAGGTGAAAAAGAAATACCTATAAATGCATATTACGGAATTAATACTTTAAGAGCTTTTGAAAACTTCAAAATCAGTAGCAAAACAGTTAATTATAAACTTATTGAAGCTTTAGTTTTAGTAAAAAAGGCAGCAGCCAAGGCAAATGAAACTGTTAAAACATTATCTAAAGAAAAAGCTGAAGCTATTGTTAAAGCTTGCGATAAAATTTTAGAGGGTAATTTAAAGGATCAATTTATTACCGACAGCCTTCAAGGCGGTGCCGGAACTTCAACAAATATGAATGTAAATGAAGTAATAGCTAATGTGGCACTAGAACTATTAGGAGAACCTTTAGGAAGTTATAATATAATTCATCCATTAGAACATGTAAATTTATCTCAATCTACAAACGATGTATACCCAACTGCCCTTAGAATTGCTGCCATTTGGCTTTTAAGACCACTTTCAGAAAGCTTTTCAAAATTACAGGATGTTTTGCAGCAAAAAGAAAATCAATTTAGTAGCATAATAAAGCTTGGAAGAACAGAGTTAATGGATGCTGTTCCCATTACTGTAGGTCAAGAATTTGGTGCTTATGCAAAAGCTATAGCTAGAGATAGATGGAGACTTTACAAAGTTGAAGAAAGACTTAGAGAGATAAATATTGGTGGTACTGCCATAGGTACAGGAATTAATGCATCACAAAAATATATTTATTTAGTAACAGATATTATTCAAGACCTAACTCATCTCGGCCTTTCAAGAAGCGATTATCCAATCGATACTACTCAAAATATGGATGTTTTTGTTGAAGTATCTGGACTTTTAAAGGCTGCAGCAGTAAATTTAATAAAAATATCAAATGATTTAAGACTTTTAAGTAGCGGTCCTAAAGGTGGCTTTGGTGAAATTAAAATAAGTCCTGTTCAGGCAGGCTCAACGATTATGCCAGGCAAGGTTAATCCTGTTATACTGGAAATGGTTTCGCAAGTTTCAATGAAAGTACTTGCAAATGATAATTCCATAACCCTTGCTGCAATGAATGGTCAGCTTGAATTAAACGCTTTTTCTCCTTTAATTGCAGAAAGTATATTAGAATCTTTAGAACTAATGACTAATGCTGTTAATACATTAACATATAAATGCATTACTACTATACAAGTAGATGAAGCTAAGTGTCTACAAAACCTAAACAATTCAACTTCTATCGTAGCAGCGTTAATTAACTATTTAGGTTACGATAAAGCTTCTGAAGTTTCTAAGAAGAGCATAATAGAAAACAAGACAATAACTGAACTTGTTTTAGAAGAAAAATTGATTTGTGAAGATAAACTTAAAGAAATACTAAATGTTTACAACTTAACTAGTCCAGGCATTCCTGGAAAATAAAATTTAAGAAGGTGTAATTATGGCTAATTTAAACGAAACTCCTTTATCTAAAAGAATTCACATAGCTTTATTCGGAAAAAGTAACGCAGGTAAATCAAGCATTATTAATGCAATAACTAATCAAAATGTAGCTTTAGTTTCAGACGTTAAAGGCACAACAACAGACCCTGTATATAAAGCAATGGAACTACTTCCTATTGGTCCAATTGTGTTAATAGATACTGCTGGTCTAGATGACACTAGCCAACTTGGTGATTTGAGAAAGAAAAAGACTTATGAAGTTTTAAATAAAACAGATTTAGCAATACTAGTAATAGATGCAGAAGTTGGAGTGACACCTTTCGATTTAGAAATACTAAAAGCTTTAAATAGCAAAAACATTCCTGTTATTTCTGTTATTAACAAAATCGATATAATAAATTTATCACAAGAAAAGCTAAAAGAGTTTGAAAAAGCTTTAAAAAAAGATGTTATATCTATATCAGCAAAAACAAATTTAGGAATAAAAGAACTTAAAGAAGAAATAATAAAAAATATCCCAGAAGATGAAGATAAATTTAGAATTTTAGGTGATTTAGTTTCACCAGGAGATTTTGTCGTTCTTGTTACTCCTATTGATAAAGCTGCTCCCAAAGGCAGATTAATATTACCACAGCAGCAAACAATTAGAGATATAATTGAAAGCGATGCTATAGCCATAGTTACAAAGGAATATGAGCTTCGAGAAACCTTAAATAACTTAAAGGTTAAACCTAAACTTGTAATCACAGACTCTCAAGTATTTTTAAAGGTAGCAGCAGATACTCCAAAAGATATTTTAATGACTTCCTTTTCTATTTTATTTGCAAGACATAAAGGAGATTTAAACGAGCTCGTTAAAGGTGCAAGAGCAATTAAAAAGCTTAAAGATGGCGATAAGGTTCTTATTTCTGAAGCATGTACTCATCACAGCCAGTCTGATGATATAGCAAAGGTAAAAATACCACGTTGGCTAAGAGAAGCTACTGGTAAAGATATAAAATTTGAATTTTCTAGCGGCTATTCCTTCCCAGAAAATTTAACCTCTTACTCTTTAATTGTACACTGCGGTGGATGTATGCTTAATAGAAGAGCTATGCTCCATAGAATTACAGAAGCTAAGGATAAAAATGTTCCTATAGTAAATTATGGCGTTTTAATCGCTTATGTACAAGGATTATTTGAAAGAGCACTTGACCCCTTTCCTTTGGCAAAAATGATGTTTGAAGAGGAATAAAATATGAATAATAAAGGACATCTAAAAATATATTTAGGTTATGCTCCTGGTGTTGGTAAAACTTATTCCATGTTATGTGATGCAAATAATAAACTTTTACAAGGATACGATATTGTAATTGGATACCTTGAAAGTCATAAACGGCGAGAAACAGAAGAGCAAGTTTTAAAGCTCAAAACCATTCCTCGAAAAAAAATCGTCTATAACAATTTAACCTTAGAAGAAATGGATACAGATGCAATTATTGCTCTGCACCCTAACACTGTTTTGGTTGATGAATTTGCACACACCAATGTTCCTGGCTCGAAAAATCTTAAACGATATGAAGATGTACTAGAAATTTTAGCTGAAGGAATAAATGTAATCTCAACACTTAATGTTCAGCACCTAGAAAGCTTAAACGATGATATTTTCCAAATCACAGGAGTTAAGGTAAGAGAGACAATTCCTGATAAAATATTAGATAATGCTGACGAAATCGTGCTAGTTGATATTACTCCTGAAGCTCTTCAAAATAGACTTAGAAGAGGAAATATATACAAGGAAGATGTAGCAGATAGAGCTCTTAAAAACTTTTTTAGAAAAGGTAATTTAAATGCTTTAAGAGAAATAGCCCTTAGGCAAACGGCAGAGGATGTTAACGAAAATAATGTCATAAGTAAAGATAAGGAACTAGTAATGGTTTGTATAAGCTCCAATCCTGATTCAAAAAAACTTATTAGACGAGGCTCAAGGATATCTAAAAAATATAATTGCAAATGGTTTGTAGTAGACGTTTGCTGCAATAGTCTATTTGCTCCAAAACTGTCAGAAACAAACATCAAAATGTTAGAAGAGCACAGGAGATTAGCAAAACGGCTTGATGCAGAGGTAGTTACCCTTACAGGAAAAAGCATTTCCCAAGAGCTTACAAAATTCATTATAGATACAAATATTACTCAGGTTGTCCTAGGTCACAGTAAAAGGACAAAACTTGAAACATTTTTTAGAGGGTCAACTATATCGAAGCTTATAAAGCATACTAAAAACGTAGAATTTCACATTATACCTTATGAAAAATAATAAAGTATTATAGAGGTTTTATAAAATGATTGATAAATACAAACGCTCAACACCAGAAGAAGCGTTAAAAAAAATTCAAAGTGAAGCAAAAGGTCATCTAAAAATATTTCTAGGTTATGCTCCAGGCGTAGGAAAAACTTATTCCATGCTAAGAGAGGGAAATAGAAGGCTTAGCCGTGGACAAAATATAGCTATAGGTCTTATTGAAAAGGACAATTACCCAGAAACTTTAGAGCAAATAAAAAATTTAAAAATAATTGCTCCAAAAAAAATTATTTACAATGATAGAGAATATGAAGAAGTAGACGTAGAAACTATTATATTAAAAAAACCTAGCACTATAATAATAGATAATTTATGTCATTTAAATTTTATTGGCTCGAAAAACAAATATCGATATGAAGATATAGAAGAAATTTTACAACAAGGAATTAACGTAATAACCACATTAAATATTGCTCATATGGAAAGTCTAAATATAGCTATTAGAAAAATTACAGGAGTTAAAATTACTGAGGTGCTTAAAGATTGTATAGTTGAAAATGCATCTGAAGTTGTACTTGTGGACGTTTCTCCAGATGAACTTATAAAAAGATACAATAACAATGATATTCTTCAAAGAAAATGCATTACCCTTGGCATAAAAAACTTTTTTACAAAAAATAATTTGTGCTCACTTAGAGAATTTAGTCTTAGGCTTACTGCTGAAGGTGTAGATGAAGATTTAGCACAATATATGAGACAGCACGATATACACGAAAGTTGGCATACCGTAGAGAGAGTAATGGTTTGTATTAGTGCTAATTCTAGCAGTAAAAAACTGATTAGAAAAGGAGCAAAAATATCTGGTAAATATAAATGCGAATGGTATGTAGTAAATGTGGACTGCACTCACCTATTTGCACCAAGATTAACTGCTAAAAACAGAGAACTATTGAGCAGTAATTTAAGACTTGCAAAAGAACTAGGTGCAGAAGTAATAAACTTAAAAGGTAAAAGCATTTCACGAACACTTTCAACCTTTGCCACAGAGAAATATATAACCCAAATAATTATTGGTAGCAGCAGAAGAACAAAATTACAAAGCTTTCTTCGAGGTTCCACTGTTACGAAATTAATTAAGTTTACTAAAAATATAGAATTTCATGTTGTTCCTAGCGGTTAAATAATGAGTTTAGAAAATGCAGGCAATTTGCCTGCATTAATACTTTTGGGGAAATTTTTTAGCTATTCATTTCCTTAGAAAGCTTCTTAACCTCTTCATTTTCAAGGTATTCATCAAATTCCATTCTTCTATCTATTATGCCTTTTGGAGTTAATTCGATAACTCTGTTTGCAACTGTTTCTACAAATTGATGATCATGAGAAGCAAATATAATATTTCCGCTAAAATCGATCAATCCATTATTTAAAGCTGTTATTGATTCAAGATCTAAATGGTTTGTTGGCTCATCAAAAAGTAAAAAGTTTGCACCGCTTAACATCATTTTTGAAAGCATACATCTTACCTTTTCTCCTCCTGATAAAACATTTGCTTGTTTCAAAGCTTCATCTCCAGAGAAAAGCATTCTTCCTAAAAACCCTCTTATAAAGCTTTCAGCTTTTTCATCTGAATATTGTCTTAACCAGTCAACCAAGCTTAATTTTACATCATTAAAAAATTCCGAATTATCTTTAGGAAAATATGATTTAGTTATAGTAACTCCAAATCTAAAAGTACCACTGTCTGGAACAATTTCTCCCATTAATATTTTAAACAATGCAGTTATTGCTGCTTCATTTTCAGAAACTAAAGCTATTTTATCATCCTTGCTTACACTAAAGTTTACTTTATCTAATAATTTAACTCCATCTAAAGATAAACTTAAGTCTTCTACTATTAAAATATCGTTTCCTGCTTCCCTTTCAGGCTTAAATCCTACAAATGGATATTTTCTAGAGGAAGGCTTAATGTCCTCAAGCGTTATTTTATCTAACAATTTCTTACGGGAAGTTGCCTGCTTAGCTTTAGAAGCATTAGAACTAAATCTTGCTATAAAAGTTTGTAGTTCTTTAATTTTTTCTTCATTTTTCTTATTTTGATCTTTAGCCATTTGAAGTGCTAACTGGCTTGATTCATACCAAAAATCATAATTTCCTACATATAGTTGAATTTTACCAAAATCTAAATCTGCCATTTGAGTACAAACGCTATTTAAAAAATGTCTATCATGAGATACTACTATTACTGTGCCATCAAAATTAATTAAAAATTCTTCAAGCCAATTTATTGATTGAATATCTAAATGATTTGTAGGTTCATCAAGCAATAATATAGCAGGATGACCAAAAAGTGCTTGAGCAAGTAGTACTCTAACCTTTTCTGAACCACTTAATTCCTTCATCATTTTACTGTGTAATTCTACTGGTATTCCAAGACCCATTAATAAAGTAGCCGCTTCTGACTCTGCTTCCCAGCCATTTAGCTCAGCAAATTCACCTTCAAGCTCAGAAGCTTTAATTCCATCTTCATCTGTAAATTCACCTTTTGAATAAATAGCATCCTTTTCTTCCATTATTTCATACAATCTAGTATGACCCATAATAACGGTTTTTAAAACCTCAAATTCATCAAATTGGAAATGATCTTGCTTTAAAACTGCAAGCCTGCAGTTTGGTGCAATATTTACTTCACCAGTATTAGGCTCTATTTCTCCAGATAAAATTTTTAAAAATGTAGACTTACCCGCACCATTTGCTCCAATTAAGCCATAGCAGTTTCCAGGCGTAAACTTTATATTAACTTCTTCAAAAAGCTTTCTTCCTCCATAGCTTAAACTTACATTTGTAGTACTTATCATATTTTTACCATCCTCTTTGTTTCGTATTTTTTCATTTTGAACAACATTTATTATTATAACATGATAATTTATATAAGGTAAATAAATAACAT
>JAJXWJ010000086.1 GCA_021781655.1 Bacillota bacterium
TTTATGCATTTGCAACTCTTGAAATGATGAGTGAAGCAATGAACAAAGCTGCTCCAAAATTCGGTGACAGCGATAAAATATGGAGGCAAGAGGCTGTTAGAAAAGCAATTTACTCTCTTGATTAGTTACAAATACTATGCCGAAGAAAATGTGATAAGTAAATATTCCACAATGGTTGAATAAAAACTTCGGCATAGTATTTTCTTCGGTATAATACTGATAGAGGATCGCAATACTGCTCAATTCATTACCAAAATTTAATAAAAAAGTATCAATTTATTTGCCATTCCCATCCCTTCGGCACCTCAAATGGAATCTCATCTTCAATACATCTCACAGTTCCGTCCTGAAACTTCTCATAATGTAAATTATGTAATTACAAAATCAAAAATATTTGTTTATAACTATTATTGTGAAGAAATTGATTATTTGTTATATATATAGAAACTGACATAGATCCAAGCATCATTCTCGCGTATAGTTAGTAAAGTTGACTTTATTGTAGTTGGTTAAATACTAAGTTCATAATGATTTTTTAAATTTAGAAATAAGTGTACAAAAGATATATTAAAAATAGGTGTTTTTTATTTCATAGGAAGAATTGTGGAATAAATAGTGAAAAAATAAAATATTACTTGACAAAATAACTGCAAATGGTAAAATGGTTATAAATAAATGAAAATGAAAGGAATGTAAAGATGAAGTACATGAAAAATATTCCACTAGATATAGAGTATATTCGGACAATTGCGGGTGCTATACCTGATGCCTATTATCTATACAAAGAGCATGTTGATGAAAATAATTTTCCTACTGACAATGGTAGAGAGGGCGAAATTTGGAATTACATTAATAAGTGTATTTCAGATGGTATTCCGGTGGATCAATTTCAATTAGTAGTTATGAATAGAGGTCGTTGGAAATTCCTTGGTATCTTTGATAAAAAAGAAGGATACTTATATACCTTAATGAGGGAGAAGAATTTAGCTAATATTCAAAAGAAGATTAGTGACCATTTATTTCATTATTTAAATGCTTTAAGTACATTAAATGATGATTTAGCTAAGAATTATGAACCTATATATGAACAGTTAGCAATGTTTGATATGGATATGTATGATGCTGAACAAAATATTATACTTGAAAAGATTCTTATTTCAATGATACAGAAATTTGATTCAAGAATTAAACGATATGTGTTAATTGCTTTTGATAATGACCGATACGGAAATGTCAGTGATATTAAGGGCATTATTCCAGCAAAAGGATTGAATTTCTTTAAAGAGGAGAATTGGACGATATATCTTGATGCAGAATATAATCTTACAGATACGTCTACTCAAGAAAGTGAAGGGAGCAATGATGTAATATTATTACAGAGAAAAGCAAATATTAAACGTGTTGATAAAGAGAATACAGAAAAAAAAGTAAATGAATAGAGGAATAAATTATGTCTGAGAATTTAACATTTTTTAATGGAGAAAGGTTAAAATCAGCAAGGCTTTTTAATAAAATGACAGTATCTGATTTGGCTGAACGGGTTAATGTATCAAAACAAGCAATCTCTCAATATGAAACAAATAAAGCAGAACCTAAAATTGAAGTGTTACTTAATTTAACATCGGTACTAGGATTTCCGAGGGAATACTTTTATAAGAGTGATAAAAAACAGATTGTTTCAGGAGATACTTACTTTAGATCTTTAAATGCGACATCAAATAGAGAACGAATGGCTCAAATTGAAAGGGTTAGATTATTCGCGAATATAATTAATACCATTAATCAATATATAGAATTTCCAACATTATCTTTATATGGATTAAAAGATAATGATGACATTGATGTTGAAGTATTAGCAGAAAATTTGAGACAAGTTTGGGGAATTAGTAGCAACCAGCCTATACATAATATTATTGATGAAATGGAACGTCATGGAATTATAGTTATTGACGTATTTACAGATAGCTCCAAAATAGATGCATATAGTCAAATGTTGCAGATTGATAGAAAATTAATGGCAGTAGTTATATTGGGAACAGATAAAGAAAATGCATTTAGAAGGAATTTTAGTGCAGCTCATGAACTAGGACATTTGTTATTAGATGATTATTTTAATGTAAATGACTTGACAAAGTTGGAATATAAAGAGATGGAAGATACTATGAATAGATTTGCAGGTGCATTATTGGTGCCAATGGAAGTATATAAAAATGATTTGATGACTTCTTCTAAGGTTGATTTGAATTTATATATACAATTAAAGAGAAAATATCATGTATCAGCAGCAGCACTTATTGTTAGGGCTAAACATTTGGATTTAATAACACAAAATCAGTATCAATATTTAATGAAGCAACTATCTCAAAAAGGATATAGAACTTCTGAACCATTTGATAAAGAAACACCTTCAATAAAACCAAGATATATTAAGCAAGCAATGAAGATGATAATAGAAGAAGATGGAGTTACAAGTGCAGAATTTCTAAATGCATTAGATGAAAATAATGTTTCATTATTCAGTGATATGGTTGAGGATATTTTAAATTTACCTAAAGGATATTTACATCTCAATGATGAAAAGGGAAAAGTAATTAGTTTACAAAGAAAGTAGAATGTTAAGAGAAAATTGTTTATATGAAAGAAACAGGATTTAATCATGGTTTAAGTTCCCAAATTATCCTTTGACGTCTAGTTGACAAACGAAGAAGTAATTTTTGCAATTAAAAATTGCAAAGGAGATTACATGATGGCAATTGAATATGGTGGTAAATTTGGTAAATAAGAAAAAGCTTTAGTTAGAAAGAGTTCAAGTAAAATTGCTAAAAACAAAGCTGGAACAACATTAGCAAAACATAAAGTAACTAAACATTATGATGGTAATTTGCAAATAGAAATCAAACAAACTTATTGACACGAACATGTGTTCTGGGTATAATTGTACTATACAGCTACATTAACTGATGGAAATGTTATAAAAAATTTTGTTAAACAGCACCCGAAAATTTTGAGGAGGTGTTTAGATGGGGGTCACTACAGATGAGGATATACATGTACATTGTCCTAATTGTTCGAATAAAAGATTATTCGATTGTGGATTATCTTCTGAAGGAATAATTAAGATTAAGTGCCCGTATTGCAGGGCAGTTTCGGTTATTAATTTGCAACATGTTACTGAACGACAGAGAAGAAAAAGGCTGGAAGCTTATCAAAAAGAAGCTGTTAGTTTACATAAAGACTACTGAGCTACGCATCAGCATAGAGATTTGACAGGATCAGATTCGTTACAGGGCTGGTTGTTATACAGCAACCCATAACTGCTAGATAGCAAATTGCCAGAGTAAGAGTTAGTTTCGACTAGCCTTATTCTGGTTTTTTTATACATTTTTTTATCGTTAAAATTGATTTGATAATCAGATTAAAAGTAAAAACAAATTCCTAGTATTGCACATAAAAAACTTGACAATAGAAAAGGGCGTTGATACAATTGAGATATAAAGAACGTAAAATACTTGACAAAGTAGGTGAGAGAATGAGTGTGAGAGAATTAGGTGATTTAGCTTTTGAAATTGTATCTGGTACAGTAGTTTCAAGGCTAGAGTGCAAAAAAGAGAAAGAAAGTAAAGTAAGTTCAGTAAATGTACTAACATTGAAAGCTATTAATTATGGGAAAATTGAAGCTGAATATTTACAAACTATAGAAATAGGGAAAAATGCATCAATTGGGAAATTTACAAAATATGGAGATTTAATTATTAAAATGAGTAAGCCGTATGATTCTGTATACATAGAGAAAGAATATACAGATTTGCTTGTGCCTTCTTTTTGTTGCCTTATTAGGGGAATAGATAAAGAAATAGTTGACCCGTACTATTTATTGGGATATTTAAATTCATCATTTACAAAGGAATATTTAACTACATCAAATGGAGCAGCAGCAGCATCGCTGTTAAAAATAAAAGATATTAAAAAATTGCCAGTACCATTACAAGAGATTACAGAGCAACGAGCAATAGGTAATGTATTTAAAATATGTAGTGAAAGACAAGTTTTATTATCAAAAATGATGAAACATGAAATGCGTATTGCTGAAAATATTGTTATGGATGGTGTAAGGAGTGGATTTAAGAATGACTGAAAGAGATAGTATAGATTTCACCAAACTTATATCGATTATAAAAGATATGGAAAATAAATTGTCAAATTGGACTTACTATAATGCTATACGAGGACGCAGTCAAGTAGCTGTAGTATATTTATTATTTTTAAAATATTTGTCAGACAGGCAGTCAGTAGCCAAGGAAGATAATATAATTACATTATTGATAAAAAGTTTTAATCAGAATAAGGAGTTTAGTAATGATCTTGCATATGCATTTATTTTAGAAAAGTTATCAGATGAAAATGAAGAGAGAAATGTTGTTTTACAATTTGCTCAAGAGATTAAATTTGAAAAAATGCCTATGGAATTTTTAGATATCCTAAACAAAATATTGAGATTTGATTTTAAAAATGAATGTAAAAAAAAAGAGGTTGTGTATTCGCTTATAATGATTTTCTCTTCATTGTATGATGGGCAAACGTTTAAGGATGAAATAAATCATAATAACATGAGTCTTATTTTGAATGCTGCAGAGTTACTTTCTGTCGAATCTGATATGGAAATATATGATTTTTCATGCGGTGTTGGAAATCTACTAGCAATGTCAGCTAAAAATGGATGTAAAATTTATGGACAAGAAGAGGATATTGATAAGGCGATTATTGCATTTATTTTATTAAGTATGGCAGGAGTTAAAAATCCAATAATAGAGGTTGGTGATGTGTTGCAAAATCCTATGACAAGTCATTTAAACGGAAAATTATTTGATAGAATTATTTCTGCACCACCAATAAATGATAAAAATATAAGTGCTCAGAAATTAATTAGGATGGATTATAGTGATGAATTTTTATTTGGTGATTCATTATCTGAAAGTGGTGCTTGGATATATGCTCGTCACATTATAGAGAAGTTAAAGGCAGATGGAAAAGGGATTCTGATTGCCCCAATTTCTATTCTTTCTAGAGAAGGGATTACAAGAGATGACAGAACTCGATTAGCTGAAAGAGGAAGCATAGAAGCTATAATTCAATTGCCTTTTGGAATAATCGCATCAGCAATAAGACTGTGCATTATTATATTACGCAAAGGTCAAGATGTTTATAGAAATGGTTTCAATATTTTATTAGTTGATTTAAGTAGCAGAAAAGGGAAAGATTATTTTGAACTTAATAATTGTAAACAAAATTTTAAAGATATCAATTACAAAAAATTAGCTACTTTTATATCAAGAAAAGAAGAAATAGATGGAATTAGTAGAATTGTATCTTTAACTGAAATGAATTCAACTGAAATGAATTTCACACCAGCTATATATTTAAGAACTATTAGTGAAATGATTAAACAGAGAGAAAGAATTGTAGATATGCTTGAAATACAAAAGGAATTTATGGAACAATATCACGAAACAGAAAAAGAACTTAATGAAGCTTTATGGAATTATTATGAAGGATATGGAGATAAGGAGGATGAAATCGATGAAAAATAATAATTGTAGAATGAAAGATATGTCTAATGCTGTTACCACACCTGGAGGAATGTTGCTGGGCATACTTGGAGAGGTAAATGATATGAGGATAATTCAAGTAAAAAGAGACGGAAAATATGAAATATGTGATGTTGAATATATAAGAAATCAACTTGATAAACCCATTATTAAATAAAATTGACTAGGTTTCCAATGAGAGAAACTAGCAAATACTGTAGCGCAGAGTTAGCCATATGAGATGACCGCCTATAGAGTACCGTTGTTGAGGCAACGATATTCTATAGGCGGTTTTATTTGTGTATTGAATACCACAGGTTTTACCTGTGGTTCTAAAAAGCTTATAGCTATGAGTAGAAAAAAATAAAACCTCCGATGTAAAATGGAAGTAGGTTTGCCGACCACGACCAACAAAGGAGGTATATCCAATATGGATAATAATAGTTTAGCACATAGCAAATGGAACTGTAAATATCACATAGTTTTTGCACCCAAGTATAGAAGACAAATAATTTATGGAAAAATAAAAGCAGATATAGGACAAATATTAAGAAAATTATGTGAGCAAAAGGGTGTAGAAATAATAGAAGCAAATGCATGTGTAGATCACATACATATGCTGGTAAGTATACCACCCAAATTAAGTGTATCTCAATTTATGGGGTATTTGAAGGGTAAAAGTTCGCTGATGATTTTTGATAGACATGCAAATTTAAAATATAAGTATGGAAATAGGCAGTTTTGGTGTAAAGGTTACTATGTTGATACTGTAGGAAGAAATAAAAAAGTCATCGAAGAATATATAAAGAATCAGATTCAGGAAGATTTAGCATATGAACAAATAAGTTTAAAAGAGTATATAGACCCGTTTACGGGTGAGACAGTAAACAAAGGCAAAAAATAAGGCACCTTTTAGGTGCAGCCAGTAAAAGCATGCGGTTGGCAAACCAATTCAGTGTGCGAGTAGCACTGCCAGTAATATGCCCTTATAGGGCTAGAGCAAACCACCCGTTTTACGGGTGGTGCTGATTTTGAAAGGAGGGACGAGCTATGAGCAAGGTTTTCTTTGAACCAGAAATCATGGGGAAAAAGCTAAAGGAACTAATGAATAAGAAGAACATATCAAGAGAAGATCTTGCTGATATGCTTGGGATTTCTCCAGATACCGTCTATAGATATGAAATAGGAAAAATACCAATTAAACATGACTATATTGTAGAATTATGCCAGACATTCAAAGTTAAAACAGATTATTTCTATTATAGTGATGATGTTGAAATTGTAGATTTAGATGAGGAAGAAACAATAAAAGAGATTGAGCAGATGCTCTCGCAATGCAGCGATTTTGATATGAAAAGAATTTGTAGCATGATGAAATTAATGCTTGCAAGACCTGTTACATAAAATTCGGATTATTAGTCCGAGCTTTCATCGCTTTTCGGATTGTTATTCAATTCACGAAATAGTAGTTTCGGGATAAAATTTATACATGGTCAGCAATACAAATACGAAGCTATTGCTTGACCTAATGTCAACTGAATAGGACATGCATATACCATGATGATGTATTCGCCTCTATCTTTGGATAGATAGGGGTGGCAGAATCCCATTTCGTGCCATGACTAACCTGACCGTAAGGTTTGCCTGTGAAGGTTAAGAGCAGAGGGTTGTGCCTACCAGAATTGCTACTGGAGGTAATGAGACATCACATGCATCTGGATTTTAGCGAAAAGCATTTCCAGGGAGTGGCTGCCTACAGATGATTCCTTAATGGGCATGGAAGAAGTGTAGTGATGGTTTTAGCAGACCAAGTATATGTTACCCGGCTGGGGGAGTACCGAGAGGTGGTCGTAAGATCGGGAAGATATTTTATCTTCCCACATAAGAGGATTTATAAAGTAACAGGAAAGGTACAGTGAGTACTTGTAAGTCCTCTTATGTGAGGAGATAAAAGCGCGCAAAATCAAATCAAATAAAATTAAATCAAAGGAGAAAACTTATTATGTGTAAAGAAAATGAAATTAACAAAAACAATTTATATAGTAATAATTTATCAAATCAATTTAAAAGATCTGAGAAAGTAAGAATCAGTCAACCGGACGTAGTAATAGTGGATGAAGGAGGCAGATCACCTTATGGCAGTGGAACACCAGATAATGTAGTAAGAGCAATGAAGATGCCATATTATAATAGATATGATATCGTCCTTACTGATTTCGGAAATGACTATGAGCATTGCCTTACATGTGAAATACGTCCTGCAATTGTAATTAGTCCAACAGAATACTGTGCTAGAAGCCCTATACTTTTGACCATACCGATGACTAAGCATTTCAAGTTTATAGACATGGAATGTCACTTATTTATTGATAAGGAAGATTGTGCAGGTCTTACTGATAGCGGAATGGCTTTGGGAGAACAAATTCGATGCGTTGATCGAACACAGGTAAAAAAGGAAAATCGGAATGATTACTGATGAGAGATTAATGGAAAAATTGGACAAGGCTCTGGCAGCAGCAGTCGGTATTCGTTAGGAGGAATTTATGAGAAATTTAGAATTGGCAAAGAAATTAGCAGTTCTTGGGATGATATTTAATGCTGGTATTATCAGTGAAGAGGAATATGGAGTTACTAAGAATCGTATTATGATGGATTACAATATAGTAAGTTTTTTAAATAATTAGTATTGTGAAGGCAAGCTGAAAAAAAATTTGGTTTGCCTTCTTTGCACATTCGTTAATATTTACATCTGGGTGTATAGTAAAGCCAGAAACAAGGAAATATATTTTAAATTTTCTGGTTTTCCTATACTTCAAGGGAAGGAGGAATTAATACTGAAGGTAGCAATTTATTGTAGGGTTAGAAATAAAAATCAGGTAAATGATATGGAAGTACAAAGACAAGAGATTATAGATTTTTGTGAAAAATCTGGATTGACTATCGAAAAGGAATTTCTGGAATATGCATCTGCTAATGAGGCATTTAAACCAGAATTTGAGAGACTAAAAGCCGCGGTTGGTAATCGAGAAGTTGATAAGATTGTAATTACTGAATTAAGCAAAACAAATCGAAATCTTAATAATTTTTTAGAGTTTAATGAACTGTTAAGTTTAAATAATGTCGAACTAATAGGTACCAGATTGGAAAAGGTTTATGAATTTAAAATACTTCATGGAAGGAGGAGCTAAAATGGCAGAAGTTGAAGTGATTAAAGCAAGTGAAGGAACTGTAAATAGAAGAAGAAATATTGTAGGCTCTAAAATTACATTTGAAAGAAAGAGGGTAGCTGCATATGTTCGTGTAAGTACAGACGGAGAGGAGCAGTTACAAAGCTTTCAATCCCAGAAAACATATTATGAAGAAAAAATATCTAAGAACAAGGAATGGGCTATGGTTGGCATATATTCCGATGAAGCCATAACTGGAACAAAAACAGTAAAAAGGGATGGGTTTCTTAAGATGATTGATGACTGTATGAATGGTCTAATTGATGTTATTCTTACTAAATCAATTTCACGTTTCTCAAGAAATCTTGTAGATACATTACAGTATGTGCGTTTACTTAAAGAAAAAGGCGTTGCCATTATTTTTGAGAAGGAGAATATCAATACTCTCTCCATGGAAAGTGAAATGGCTCTTGCATTATTAAGTACATTAGCACAGAATGAAGTGGAATCTTTGTCTGCGAATGTTAAGATGGGGATGAAAATGAAGATGAAACGTGGTGAGATGATGGGGTTTAATGGTTGCCTCGGCTATGATTATCATCAGGAAGATAAAACTATTTCAGTGAATGAAGAAGAAGCGGAAACTGTACGATATATTTTTGACCAGTATATTCAAGGATATGGTGCTTACACAATTGCAAAACAGCTTGAGAAACTTGGTAAGAAGAATAAAAAAGGTAATGTAAAGTGGTCGGATTCAGGAGTGCTTGGAATTATAAAGAATGAAAAGTACAAGGGAGACCTTTTACTTGGCAAAACATTTACTGTAGATCCGATTTCAAAAAGACGCTTGGAAAACATGGGCGAGGAAGAGCAATATTACCTAAAAAATCACCATGAAGCAATTGTCTCTGGAGAAATTTGGGATAAGGCTAAGGAAATTCGAGAGGATAGATATCGCATCAGTAATACAGTAGTTGATGGAACTCGAATGAAAGCAACCCGTAAGTTTGCATTAAGCAGCATGTGTCAATGTGGATTTTGTGGAAAATTCCTTTCAAGACGTTCTCATAATCAGGATACGCATAATAAGAAACCAGTATGGAAATGCAGAACTGCAACTAATATTGGTATTGCAAAGTGTCCAAGTAGTAAGGCAATCGATGAATCTATTATTGAAAATGCATTCTTAGAAATGTTCAACCTGCTTGCAAAGAACTTTGATGATGTGCTTGAATCAGTACTTAAATCAGTAGAAGAGACTATAAATAATGATGAGAGTGCTGCAAAGCTTAGCAGAATTGATAAATCACTCAGTGTATTAGAATCAAAGCGAAAAAAATTGACTGATATGCTACTGGATGATAAGATTACGAAGGAAGCTTACGATGAGAAATATAATGATTTTACTCGTAAGATTAATCAAGAGAAAGCGGAACGAAGCCTTTATGCTGATAATGTTAATGCACAGAGGGACGTTGGCAAAAGAATGAAGGATATTCGTATTCTATTAACTGAAGCAGAAGGCATGAAACAGTTTGACCGCGTTGTATTTGAAAGTATTGTTGAAAAAGTCATCGTAGGTGAAACAAATGCGGATGGTAGTGTTGATCCTTATAAATTAACTTTCGTGTTAAGAGGAATAGATAACAGAACAATACCAGATGCTAAAAACCGGTATCGGAACTTTCGTAAGAAGACAGGTTAATTATTTGCCAAGTAGAGAGGAATGTTTGAAATGAACAATCACGAGTGCTTAGTGAATAATGAAGATAGTAAAAGTTCTGTTGATAATGAAATTGCAGGAGAGTTTACTCAAATGTGTTCTTATCAGCAGGGAGAGTTAACAGAAAATTGTTCTTATCGCCAATCCGACACACGCTGAGGTCGTAACTTTGCTTACGAGGAGAGAAACGACGAAGTAAGGCATTAGTACGACCCATGCAAGGTTCGTCCAAGAAAGTGAACGTAGTGAAGCTTGATTGGCAACGAACTACTGCTGAGGCACTTTTTATGCAGATAATTAGGAAGATAAGATTTTTGATGAATAGATTGAATGGTGGAAGTTAGCTAGGATCAAAGAGAAAGCAGATGTGAGAAATAGTAAGGGATTAGGAATACGTTAGAAAGGTAGGTTTCGGCAAAATTTCGTGGGTTTCCTAATATAGTGTAATAAAAAGAGAGGTAATAGATACCATATTTTTTGTGAAAAAATTCTAATAAAATTGACGAGAATTGACGGATATATGCGGGATGGAGAGGGGGATTTTCGTCAGGGTTTATGGGGGGAGTACAGAAATCATATAGAAATCCTTAATTTTAGGCACTTCTTCAAGCATTTTGTGTTTACGAGTGAAGGGGATAAAATTCGTAATAAACAGTTAAAAAATATATTAACTTTTCTGTAGTTATTGATATGGAGTGTGGGAGCACAAAAGAATAGAATTAGAAAAAAGAGATATTTTGAAAAATATCATTGAAAATCACTTGTTATTTTATGAGAAAAAGCAAGTGATTTTTTATTGATTTTATTAGGTTTAATAAGTTTTTTATTTTAAAATAATATCAAGCTAAAAGATTGAAATCTGCAAACTAATTTAATTGTAGATTTTTTATTTTTGTTAAAAAAAGTATGATAATTTAAAGGGAATTATTATACTTTGTAGAATAATGGTGTAGAAAGGTGTAATGTATAACATAGTTATAATGTCTATAATGGGTAGTTTGAAATTTAAATTTATCATATATAAGTAATAATGTAGAAAATGGGGTGAAATTATGGAGATAGATAGACAAACTGAATATGAAATAAGAAAGTATATATCAGGTTTAGTTGATAATACAATAGATAAAGAGATTAAAAAAATATTAAGAGAAGATTTTAAGGAGTTTAATAAGTATGAATTATTATGTTATAGTTTGATATCAATAGAAAATGAATTTAAACTAGATACATTTAGAGAAGGTAGCATGCATCAAAATGCATCAAATTTGAGAATAATATTAGAATGGTTTATAAAATTCATATTAAAATGTTATAAGATAAGGAAAAAAGGATTTACATATACTGAAGATAAATATAATAAGTTTCAGGAATGTATAACTAAGATGCTTTTTATATATGGAAACTATGCTACTAATGAGAGATTCAAGCAAATGCGTGGAATAAATAAAATTAATATAGAAATTAATGATGAAGGAGAATATCATTTTAAAGATTCAATAATAGAAGATGATGTGGATTCTCGTGATAATTATTTCTATGGAGGATATACAAGTAATGAAGAGTTTGAGAAAGAAAAAAAGGCAAAGGGAGCAGCAACAATAAAAATTTTTCAAAAATATTTTGTGGGAAAATCAAAAATAAGTACTGTGGATTTTTTTTCATTCAATGAAATTGATCATGAAATATTTTCTTTATGTAAAGAGAATATCCGTGTGGATATAGATAAATTTGGTTGTGGATTTAATAGTGCTATATTTAAAGATAAAGAGACTATAATAAATATTTTGGGTGCATTTATGTATATGGCACATGTAATTGTAATAAAAAATGATTTTAAAAGTGCTATACCAGGAAAAATTATTTTATTTGAAAAATCTGTAGTAACTTCAAAAAGTAAATTGATTAATCAGTTGAAAAAGTTTTTTACTATATCTGATGACGAGATAAATAAGATTATTGATTATTTTTCACTTAATAATGATTCAAGATTAGGCATAAATGAATATCCATTGATAAATATAGACGATTATATTTTATGGATTCCATCATCAATTATGTTTAATGATTTTCAATTTTCTATAGTTAATGGACATTATGGTAAGAATATTAAAATTATTAATCACAAAGAGACTGTTGCCCAATCAGTAGTAGATAAAATAGTTTTAGCATGTAAAAAATATGATAATATTATTATTTCAAGCGATAAACCATATGCTGACGAGCAGAGTAAATTTAATGGTGAGGTACTAAGAGGCGAGATCGATGTAGCATTATATGATACTATTTCTAATTCTTTGCTAATTATAGAATGCAAATGGGAAGATAAACTCTTTGTACGTGGGGACCAATATAAGATAATATGTGATGAAGTAAATAAAATTTATAAAAAACAACTTGAAAAGGATAAGTATTTTTTAAGTTTGAATATAAGTAATCTTGATTTCATATTTAGTAATGATGAGGGGGTAAAGAATAGACCATATTATCCTAGCAATATACAATATATTATGATAGATAAGAGAATTCAATTACATAGTAATGGTAAACATTCACTATCAGAGTTTAATTTCCTAAAAATTATAAAGGATAATTCTATGAATAATACTTTGAGATTAGATATCATTATTTCATATATAAATTCATTAGAAACGAAAGTGACATATAATACTGGGAATACTAGATCTACAATAGATTATGAAGGGAAAAAAATTAAAAATTCTATATTTACATTAATATGATGTAAATTTTCTAATATATTCTCAATTTAATGAGTATATAATAAAAAGGAGCAAACCTCGGCTCTTTTTATATGAAAAATAGGAGAAAAGGATAGAGGAAGAAAGTTAATTAAAGATAGGAAAATCAAGGGGTAGGCATGATTTATAGTGCAGTAATTCCTCGGAAAGTAACCCCTCGCTTAATAACAAAGTATTCTCCATCGATAGCTGGTGTAATATCATTGATTCATCACTTGGAATAGAATTATTTTCAAAAGTAAATATCTTGTTTATGAGGATGTTTTAGATGAAAGGGTCAGCAATCTGTGGAAGGATCAATCATATACTTTCCATAATCTTGGACATAACCCAATATAACATTAAAATATGATATAATTTTATTGGTTATAAAGTTAATATCTATAAAAAACGGATAAAACTTTGATATAAATGATATTTTAGGGGGGCTTTATATGAAATTTAAAGTTGTTATAGTTATATCTATGTTTTTATTATTTGCATCAGGATGTTCTAACAAAGATGAATTAAATAGTCTTATGAAACCTCCAAAGTTATCAGCTTCACAGTCACAAATTTCAGAAATTATGGGTAAATTCATACCTAAAGACGCAAGATTAATTATCCCATCTTATGGTGAAAATCAAAAATCAATTGA
>JAJXWJ010000087.1 GCA_021781655.1 Bacillota bacterium
CATAAATGCATGAATCGTAAACCGTAACGTTCTCACAATTCCAAAATGCATCTTTTGACAACATTTTTGCATTTCGAATTTCTATGTTTTTACAACCATCAAAAACATAGTTTCCAGTAAGGTTAAATCCATCAATTTTAATATTAGAGCTATTCATAGCAAAGTAATCTCCCTTTGCTGTAACATCATTTAATGTGATATTATGGCAATTCCAAAAGGTTTCTGATGCATTTGGCATAGTTACCTTTTCTAGTGTTATATTTTTACTGCGTCTAAAAGCTTTTGGTGCTTCTATTGTACTTTTCACAATTTCAATATTGTCAGTGTACCATATTCCAGAGCGAGCTGTTTCAAAAAAAGTGCTTTCTAAAACCTTTATATTTTTAGTATACCACAATGGATACTTCCATTTAAATAAACTGTTATCTATCTCAACATCATGACCTTCCTTTAATGGAGATTCTCCATCTGCAAACGTACAATAAGATATTTTAAGGTCATGACCTTGAAACAATGCTCTTTCACCTGTCAGCATCTCTTGATTAATTATTTTCATATTGTTACCTTCTTTCTTTTCAAGTATACGATGTATTCCGCTTATATACATAATTTTTTATTTAGAAATTAAAATATCTATATGAAAATTTTTTATTTCACAAATTACGGTTTTAAATTGACGTATACATATTTATATTATAATTATTGTTACATATCTATAATACGACTTAGAGTTAACTATAAGTCAATACCATATTGAAAATAAATTCAAAGTTACTATATTTATATGCTGACTATTGACTTAAAGCTAACTCTAAGATATATAATATAAATATAAATATTTGAAAGGGGCTCATATATGACATATACAATTAATGAAGTTTCAAAAATAATGAATTTAACACCCTATACAATTAGGTATTACGACAAAGAAGGACTTACTCCTTATATTGAACGTAAACCTAACGGAACCCGTTTATTTAAAGATTCGGATTTAGATTCTTTAAAGGTAATTGAATGTCTAAAATCTACAGGTATGTCAATTAAGGACATCAAAAATTTTATTGATTGGTGCTCGGAAGGTGATTCCACATTACAAAAAAGGTACGAAATGTTCTTAGAAAGAAAAGCTAATGTAGAAGCTCAAATAGAAAGTTTAAAAGAAACAATGAAGATGATCGAGCATAAATGTTCTTATTATAAGTCTGCCATTGAAGCTGGTACAGAGAAAATCCATAAAATAAAAAAGGTATCCGTAAGAAAATAATATTATTATTTTTATTCTACGATAAATAACAATTTATACCAGGCTGTAGCATAGTTTAAAAACAACACCACAGCCCGGTATAAATGTATTTTAGCTATACTATTTATTAATTTTTTCTTTTGAATATATAATATCTCGTTTAGTTGGACGGTTACATTTAGATATGAGGATATCAAATAACTTTTTTGCAATCTCATAATTTACATCAGATGCTTTCTTAGATATTGTAGAATAATCTACATATTTTAATCCAGCACTAACCATGGAATCAGATCCAGTTCTAAAGCTTTTATATTCGTTAGTTGCTGCTGCTATAAAAAAATTAATTAAGTCATATCTCATTGTTAAACAAACACTGTAAATATTTCTTTTCCCTGAAACTCTATTATTTCTTCTTTGTATTCCTTATTTTTATTAAAATCATATACTAACAAATATCCTTTATCTAAACTGTGAATATCTAAATAATCACAAAGCTGCTTTATCCCATTTTCGTGATATTTATCACCTCTCCATATTTTCAATTCAATAATATACCTAAAATTATTATAAGTTATTACAATATCTAATCTTTTTTCTTCTGAAACTTGAACTTCTTTAAAATCAAAACCAATTCCATTTATTATTGGCTTTATGAAAGCTAAAAACAAGAGCCTTCCATGATGTTCTAAAAATTCTTCATCTTTAGATGAATATTGCTCTTTCATAAATTGCTGAAACCTTTGAAGGATTTTTTCTATATTTAATTCACCATTTTCTTTTATAAAATTTGATTTAAAATTGTATAAACTAATATTTTTAGAAGATGTTCTTATTTTTGATATCATATAACTGTATAATATTTCTTCAAAAATTTTATTACTTATTTCTAATCCTTCCTTACCTTTTTTGAATATTCCATAAGTTAATCCTAAGTTTATAGTAGGATCTAATGGATTAAAAATTATTTGCTCACCATCTATTAAAACTCTTTTTGTTATTTCAAAAAGCTCATTATTATTCTCAATATTTTTAATTATACTTTCAAATAAGGTATTAACTTCTTCATTAATCATTTTTACTGCACATTTTACAGTATCGATTGTCCATGTTTCTTTACAATTTTCATATATTTTTTCATCAATTATTTGACAAATTCTGCTTACTAAGTAAGGATAACCACTGGTAAAAAAATACAATTCTTCACTAAGCTTAAGAAAATCCATAGTTAATTTATTTTCTCTGCTATACTCCTCCAGCATTGTTGCAATTTCCTCTGGCGAAAAGCTCATATCTACATTAAAATCTACAGCTATATTCCATGGAGAATTATATTTAGATTCTTCTTCTTTTCTAAGTTTTAATTTTAAACTTTTCACATCATATAGTCCTGCTAAAATAACTGATTTAAATGTATAATCTTCTCCCTGCTCTCTAGCTAAATATTTATTTCTAAGCATTCCTATAAAACTCAAAAAAAGCTGATTATTAGAACTTTTATCTATTTCGTCAATTAATAAAACCACTTCTTTAGATGCATACTTAATAAAGTTTGTTATTACTTTAGACAAATCCTTTATATTATCCACTTTATCACTTAAAGAAATAAGCATTTTGCTTTCTTCTTCATAAGAAAATTGCATATTATCACTTAATAATTCAATAAATATTTTTGAAAATACTCCTTCATCTTCAAATACCTTATCTCCAATTCCTTCAAAGCTGATACTTATAACCAAATATTTATCTTTTAATAATTTTTTAAGCTCACTTAAAGTTGTTGTTTTTCCATATTGCCTTGGCTTACTAATAGTAAAATAAAATTCGTTATCAATAAGTTCTATTATTTGTGAAAGTTTATTGCTTATATTTACCATATAATGTTTTCTAGAAACACATACCCCTGTACTATTAAATCTTTTTTTTATCACAAAAAACTCACCACCCGATTTTGAATTTGATTATTTCCTTTGACATTAATTATATCCAAAATAAATAGAAATGAATAGAAATATTATTTTTATTCTAGCACTAAAGCTTTCCGACTATAGAAAGAAATCATAGCAAACTAATAAACCGTTCCAAGAAATACAATAATATTTTCATAGAACGGTTTTTATACTTTTAAAAATAATATACTTTAAGCTAAACCATAACCTCAAAGATCTTTTTATTTTTTACATCTGTCCACTGGGAACTATATTGTTTATTTTTGTTAAAATTAAATGTGAGCAAATATCCCTCACTAACTTGCTGCTCATCCATATACTGCACTAGCTGCTCTATTCCTTTTTTATTATAGACCTTACCATTCCATTTGCTTCATAGAAATGTTCATCTTCTTCCCTATACTGTTCATACATAAATTGCTGAAATTTTATTAAAACTTTTTCCATATTTAGCTTCTCATCATAAATAACTTCATTTTTATCAACTTCAATAAAATTGGCAGATAGTCTTTGTAGTTCATTTTGAGCTATCAAATAGTCATATAGTAAACTTTCAAATATTTTATTATATACTACAAGTTTCCCATCATTTTCTGTAAGAATACCATACATTATGCCTTTTTCATATGCAAATGGATTATATGAAACTTGCCTTCCATATACTAATATTTCATTTACCACATTTTTTATTTCTTCGTAATTTTCTATATTTTTTATTACGTCATCAAAGAGTGTATTATGTTCATTTAATGTCATTTTAATAGCCATTTGTAAGCCTTCTATTGTCCAATTCTTATCAATATATTCATCTATATTTTTACAAAGCCTGCTCACAAGATAAGGATATCCATTAGTGTAACTGTATATTTCATGTGCAATCAAATTTACATCCATATTTATTCCTGTTTCATCTGAATATTCATTTAGCATTGTTTCTATTTCTTCAGGGTAAAATGACATATCAACTTTAAAATCTGCTGCCACATTCCAGGGGGAATTGAATACTCTATCTTTTTCATCTCTTACTTTAAGTTTTATATTTTTAATATCATTTACTCCACCTAAAATAACGCTTTTGAAGGAAATATCTTTTTTTGCATTCATAGATAAATATTTATTTCTAAGCATTCCTAAAAACTGCATAAATACTCTATTACCACTGCTTTTATCAACTTCATCTATAATAAGTACCATATCCTTATCATAACTTTCAATAATACTTGTAATATTAATAGACAGATCATTAAAACTTTTTGTTAATCCTATATAGTTTTTTAACTTTTGATGCAAGTCTTTGTTTGTATACTTTACATTTCTAGCAAATATCTTAAATATATTCGAACAAAATTTTTCCTCAGTTTCAAAAACATCATCTCCAATGCCTTCAAAACTAACATCAAGCACAATATATTTTCTACTTAGTTTTTCTACAAGTTGATAAAAGGTAGTGGTTTTACCAAATTGCCTAGGTTTGTTAATTGTAAAATACGCACCTTTATCTACCATGTGGGAAATTTTATCTATTTTGTTACTTATATCAACCATGAAGTGTTTTTCAGGTATGCATAAACCTGTAACATTAAATTCTTTCATACAAAGAGTTTCACCTCTCTTTACATTTTTACAAGATTAATTATATCATAGCAAGAATTCATTTATAATATAAAAATATGGAGCTGTCCAATTAGCATAAGAAAATATACTAACGCACAGCCCCCTTTTTAATCTAAATTATTATTTAGTACATTAGCTGTTATATTAACAATAAAAGTACTACCTTCCCCTAAATTACTGCTAACTTCAATATTACTATCATGCAATTGTAATACTCTATATGCTAGAGCTAATCCTAAACCATTCCCTTCCTTAGAATGAGAAGAGTCCCCTTGATAAAATTTATCAAAAAAATAAGCTTGCTATTTCGTTTACATGACCAAACCTCTTAATTGCGCAATTTTGTACATATTTACTACCTTCTTCTTTTTCTAATTCTCCCATCGGTGTTTCAAAATTGCCAGGAGATACAGATAGCACTCTTATACCCTTTTCTCCAAATCTTGCAGCATCTTGTTTTGCAAACCAAATCACAAAATGCTTTGATATTCCATAGTCAACCCCTGCTCTTACTTTTTTCGGAAATAAATTTATCCAATTCATCATCTTTTTCATGAATAATTAAGGATCTTTTACGCTATATTTATATAACCTTACTGGCATAATTATTTTTGGTGTTAAGTATGCTGACATAGAAGATACATCTATGATACAGCCTTCATCCTCCATAACTTTATAAAAAGCATTATTTATATTAATTGTTCCTAAAGCATTTGCTTCCATTATCTTCACAGCCTCTCCCATATGCGGAGACATACCTGCTGCATGGATTACTGCACTAACCTTTCCTAATTTTTTTGCATATTGAGCTAGGTTTTCTACATCACTAAAGTTAGATACATCTAAAGGAAAAGCCTCAACCTCAATACCTTCATTTTCTAGCTCTAATACAGCAGCATCCAATTTTTTTATACTTCTCCCACAAATAATTACATGATAATCTTTTCCTATAAGCTTAGCAGCTGCAAATCCCATACCACTACCACCACCTGTAATTACGCAAACATTTTTCATAATATCACACCTTTCTTATTTTTAATGTTCTGATGCCTTCATTACCTTATTTATCATCTTCATAGCAAAAGAAGAACTGAGTTTATATAATACATTCATCACATTGCAATCTTTTCCAATGTAGCTTCTTAACTTATTCTTTTCCATAGCCAAAATTATTAATTCTGCTGCTTTTTCTGGAGTGAGCACCATATTAGATTTACTATCGTCTGTTGCTACATTATACGAAATATTAGAATTTTTCTTAATTTCTGTAGCAATACCTCCTGGAATTACAACTGATACCTTTACATTTGTATCAATAAGCTCTGAATAAAGTCCTTCACTTAGTAGCTTCACTGCTGCCTTAGAAGCACCATAAATACTTTGTCCTGGTACTGGCAAGAACCCTCCCATACTAGATATATTTACAATATGAGCCTCGGGACGTTTTAATAAATGTGGCAAAAATGCTTTTACCATATAAAGTGTTCCATAAAAATTTATATCCATTACCCTGTCAATTCTATCCATTGGTAATTCATTTAATGGTATAAATGGCTGAATAATACCCGCATTATTAATAATTACATCTATTTTTCCGTGCTCTTCTATTACCTTTTCTGCAAAGGAATTTACCTGATCTCTATTTGAAATATCTAATTTAGCAACAAATAATCTGTCATTATTGTTAGCAAGCTTAACCGTCTCATTTAAAGCTTCAAGATTAATGTCCACTGCAAGAACCGTTGCTCCTTTTTTTAAAAGCTGCAAAACTAATTGTCTTCCAACTCCACCGCCTCCACCTGTTACTACTATGTTTTTACCTTCTGCTCTCATAATAATTCCCCTTTTTTATACGACTTGTGTTTCTATATTCGTATAATATTACTTAAATATTTCTGTTTTATTTGTGAATTGTTTGAGATTTATTAATTTAAAAAATAAAAATGGTGTCTCGCACCTTTTTATTTACACGAGACACCATTTTTTGATTTACATACTTTTCTTTAGTATTATTTCAATTTCATCTGCAGTAAGTACTCGATACCCACCTGGAAGAATAAAGCTTGATTTAGCAATGTCAGATATCATATCTTCTTTTACACCTAATTCACTTATTTTCATAACTACACCAATTTTATTCATATACTGTTCCATAGCATCAAGACCTTCTTTAGCTATTACTTCGTCAGTTTTACCAGCTGGATTTACATTCCAAACATTAACAGCATATCTTTTAAACTTTTTAAGACCATCCTTCATTATATATCTATAATAAGGTATAGATACTGCTGAAAGCGTCATGCCATGAGTTGCATTAGTATATGCTCCCACCTGCTGTCCAATCATGTGAACCATCCAATCTGTAGATTTTCCTTTTGCAACAAATGTATTTAGTGCCCAAGTAGCAATCCACATTATGTTACTTCTTGCTTCATAATCTTCTGGATTCTCTACTGCAACAAGTGAACTATGGATTAAAGATTTTAGTAACCCTTCCATAACATAATCTGATGTATTATCATCAGTATTAGAAAAATATTGCTCTAAAATATGTGACATAATATCAAAGAAACCTGCAACCATTTGATATTTGGGAATACTAAATGTAACTTTAGGATTCAATATTGAAAATTTAGGAAATACTTTTTCATTAAATACCTTTCCTATTTTTAATTTTTCTTTTGTATTTGTAATAACTGCTCCACCATTCATTTCGCTTCCAGTCCCTACCATTGTAAGAATATCACCTAATGGAACTATTTCATTATCTGGATCTTCCATTCTAATATAAAACTTTTGCCAAGGATCTTCTGTGCAATGAATTGATGCTGAAAGTGCTTTTGAATAATCTACTACAGAGCCACCACCAACTGCTAAAATGAAATCAATATTATTTTTACGAGCAAGATTTACTCCTTCATATAACTTATCTAATGTAGGATTTGACATTACACCTGAAAGTTCTGTTACTTCTTTACCCTCTTCATTTAATATTGAAATAACTTCATCATATATTCCATTTTTCTTAATTGATCCTCCTCCATAAACAAGCAAAATTCTTTTCCCATAATTTTTCAACTCATCAGAAAGATTTTTTATAGCCTCTTCACCAAAATACAATTTAGTTGGATTGCAATAATTAAAATTTCCTAACATTATTAATACCTCCTGAAATTTATTATTATTTACTTATGAATTATTCAAATTTATTAAAATTGAACTTTATACGAACATCATATACCCTACACTTAACTCTAAGTCAATAGATTTTTATTTTTTTCTGCAGCTGGCTTATCTAATATAACATTATTTCGTTTTTAGATAGTAAATCAAAGAACTTTATTATTATAAAAATCATTAAACTTTTCAAATAATTGAAATGCATCTTGTTCGAAAAGCTTTTCATTTATATTTTATCATCTACTTAAAAATTTTTTAATGACTTAATTAAACATTTTGTATAACCAAAAAAGGTCATTCAATAAAAACTTAATAATTAGATCATAAAGCATTCTAAATTATGATAAAAAAGTAGCAAGTTATTTTAGGTAAAAAAAATAAATCCCAAATCAATAATAATAAGGGATTTATTTTTTAATTAATACGCTTAGCTAACAGTTAATAAAATAATAAAAATAGAAAGCACAACTGTACTGACAATTCCATAATCTAAGTCTATCTTATTAACTTGAATTTTTCCAAAACAGCATTTAAATTTTCTGCCTGCGCTTTTAATTGCTCACTGGCAGCTGCTGTTTCTTCTGAAGTTGCAGAATTATGCTGAATTACTTCGTGAATTTTGGAAATTTCACTATTCATAGCATCAATAGAAATTGCCTGATCTTTAGATGCATTTGAAATAATTTCTATAGCTAATGTAGAGTCATCAACTTTTTTAACTACTTCTTGAAGGTTGTCTACTGCAGTGTATGTTAATGCTTTTACTGTTTCAACTGCTTTAAGCGAATCATCTATTAATATATTAGTTTTCTTTGCAGCATCCGAACTTTGAAAGGATAATTTTCTAACCTCTTCAGCGACTACAGCAAAACCTTTACCCGCTTCTCCAGCTCTAGCTGCTTCAATTGCTGAATTTAATGCCAATAAATCTGTTTGCTTTGTAATACTATCAATATCAGCTATAATCTTACTAATATTTTCTGATACCTTAGTAATGTTATCCATAGAGCTTAATAAAGCTATCATTTTTTCATTGCTTTTTTCAATAGTATTTTTAAATTCTAATGATGAGTTGCTTGCAGCTTCTGCATTATCCGCATTTATGTGTACTTGTTCGTTTACAATATTTATTGATTCAAAAAGTTCATCCACATAACCTGTTTGATCCATTGCCCCTTCCGACAATGTTTGTGCTGCTATTGATAGCTGTTCTGCACCTGAATTGACTAAAAGAGCAGAATCTGTAATTTCCATAAAGGAAAAATTTAATGAAGATATTATATTATCTAAAGAGTTTTTTATTTCAATAAAATCACCTTTATAGTTATCCGATGTTTTAACCTGGAGATTACCAGCTTCAATACTACCAAGAACTTTTGATAAATCTTTAATGTAGTCCTTAAGCGAATTTATCATGTTCCTAAAAGTAACTAACAAATATCCAAACTCATCATTAGTCTCAACATCTATAGTTACATTTAAATCTCCTTCTGAAATCTTTTCTGTAATTATTGCAACTTTATTAATCGATTGTGAAATATTACTTATAATATATCTAGCAAAAATTATTGCTGTTAAAACTTCTAATATTAGTGTAATAATAATTATTATTATAGAAATTACCCTAAATAGAGCTAGTCCACTTTTTATATTATTTCCTATACTAATTTTTAGCTTCATCATATCATTAATACTGCTAACTATTTGCTGTGCAAATACATTTCCTTTAATTCTAAATGAATATAATGCATCGTCCTTACTGCCATTTCTCGAAAGATCAGTAACTTCCTTTAGTGCTGCTACATATTGATTTGATATAGAATAAATTTTATTATAATCACTAATTTCATCACTAGTTATAGCTTCTTTCTTTAAAACTAGTAAATTGCTATTTAAATATCTTAAATCTTTTTGAAGCATTGCATTAGCTATAGCAACATCATTTGGATCTTGATCCGTTAATATATCTCGTACTACAGAATTCATATCCTCGATATTCATTCCAAACTTTCCGATATCACCTTGAGAAAATCCATAATTAGTTAATGCTGCATCATAATCTGAATTTGTTATTTGTAAAAAAACAACACCAAGCAAGCTAACTATATTTGCTGCTACTAGAATAATTATAATCAAAATTCTTAATTTTTTCTTTATTGTCATATTTTTTAAAAAATTCATTACTTCAATCTTTTTCATTATAAACAACCTTCTTTGCCCCAGAATAACTACATAATTAATTCAAAGTCATACTCAAAACCTTTTTGTGCATAAAACTCGATTTCATCTGAATTTTTGATATATACTTGAAAACTACACAAAGCCTCTGCTATTTTCCTGTATTTTATTTTACATATTCCATCTGAAGATGCTCTTACTTTTATATTTTTTACACTACTTTCTTGCCAATATATATCTACTTCAAAACCACCTCTAGCTTTTAGTCCTTTTATATATCCTTTCTTCCATTCTATAGGTAAGGCTGGAAGAAGCTTTATTGAATTATCATTGCTTTGCAGTAACATTTCAGCTATAGCTGCAGTTCCTCCAAAATTACCATCTATCTGAAATGGAGGGCAAACATTAAACATATTGATAAAGGTTAGTTTATTAATAAGAATCTTTAAATATTCATATGCTTTTTTTGAATCTTTAAGTCTAGCGAAAAGAGAGATTACCCAAGCGCAGCTCCAGCCAGTATGTCCTCCGCCATTTTCTAATCTTCTTTCTAAGGATACTCTTGCCGCAGATTCAAATTTATATTTCAACTCGTTACTTGGATACAAACCAAACAAATGAGAAAGATGCCTGTGACCAGTTTCAAATTCATCAAAATCTTTAAACCATTCTTGGAGATTTCCATATTTTCCTATCTTATATGGATAAAGTTTATTTATTATATTAGATAATTCATCTGCAAAATCAAAATCTTTTTTCAACACATTTATTGCCTTAATGCAATTACCAAAAAGATTTCTGCATAAAGTCATATCCATTGTTGATGCTATGCTTACAGAGCACTTTTCTCTATATTTAGTTATAAAATTATTTTCAGGAGATGTTGATGGACATGTCACTAGGTATCCTTCCTCTGTTTCAATAAGAAAATCTATTAAAAATTGTGCTGCACCTTTCATTATTGGATACATTTCCTTTAAAAATTGTTTATCTATTGTAAACTCATAATGCTCCCATATATGGCTACAAAGCCACGCTCCAGCCATTGGCCAATAGCCCCATTCAGCACTTTTAGCTACAGGAGTTGTAAGTCTCCATAAATCTACATTATGATTTGCAGTCCATCCTTTGCAACCATAGTGATATTTTGCAGTATCACTTCCAGTATGTGAAATCTCTTTTATCATTCTAAAAAGCGGTTCATGGCATTCTGATAAATTACATACTTCTGCTGGCCAATAATTCATTTCTACATTAATATTAGTTGTATAGTTGCTACTCCAGGCTGGTCTTAAATCTTCATTCCATATACCTTGCAAATTAGCTGGCTGAGTTCCCGGTCTTGAGCTTGAAATTAAAAGATATCTTCCATATTGAAAATAAAGAGTGAATAAGTCTAAATCATTATTACCTTCTTTAAATCTGTTTATTCTTTCGTCTGTTGGTTTGTATTGCGCTTCATCAGTGCTTTCCAATTGAAAATCCACTCTGTTAAATAATTCAGAATAATCTTTAATATGATCTAAGTATATTTTTTCATAAGTTTTATTTATTAATTTATTTATACTATTAGTACATAATACATTTACATCTTTCCCCTGTAATCCAGGTTCATTTTCATAACCATTATAACTAGTGTGTGCTACTATCTTGACAACGACTTCATCTGCCGCTTCAACTTTAAGCTTTCCATGTTCTATACTTAATTTTCCGTTTAAAACCTCAGGATATAATAATATCTTAAAGTTCATGCCTTCTTTGCCTTCTTCATCATATATAATTGGATTTTCATCATTTTCATATGATGGCACAGCATGTATTGGCGCCTTTCCATTTAACACCAAGGCACAAACATTATTAACAATTTCAAAATTTATTTTATATTTTAATAAACTATCAAAATTTGCACTAAAATTTATCATGCCTGATTTACTTGCTTTAAGTCTTATTATTAAGCTGTCATCTGGTTTCGATATTATTACTGTTCTTATAAATTCAACATCTTCTACATTATATTTAACCGTAACTGCAGCTTTTTCCAAATCTAATTCCCTAACATATTTTTCGTATTTTATATTTTCACCAAAATCCAAATACAAATTTCCCATAGGTGCATATGATTCACTAAAAGGGCCAAGCAATTTTTTATTTATAAGTTTTTCACCTTTTTTGTACTCACCTTTTAATATAAGCTTTCTAGCTTCCTGAAAATCAAGTAAAATAGATTGATCTTCTTCATTTTTTGTAGGTTTGCCAGTCCATAGTGTATCTTCATTTAACTGAATTCTTTCTTTGGAAATTTGTCCAAAAACCATACTACCAAGTCTTCCATTTCCTAACGGCAATGCTTCAACCCACTCTGTAGCTGGCTTTGTGTACCATAATTTGTTCTTCATGTAAATTTCCTTTCTGAAAACCAACTTACTCAGAAGAAAACATACATTGATTTATCTTCTGAGTAAGCCTCATAATTACTTTATATTAATTAATATTCATATATAATATCAGCTGTAGTGGATAATTTTATGTCATCTGATGCACTTGCTATTAAAATTTCATATTTGCCCTTTTGAACTTTCCATTTCTTATTTGAAACATCATAATATGCAAATGATTTTTTGTTTAATTTGATTTCTAACTCCTTTGTTTCTCCTGCTTTTAAAAACACCTTTTTAAAGCCTTTTAATTCTATTTTTGATTTTTCTATAGATGAATTAGTACTGCTAACATATAACTGTGCTACTTCAGCCCCATCCATTTTACCTACATTTGTTATTTTAAATTTAACTGTAATGTTAATAGCATCTTCACTTTGCACTGATGAAACCTTAACATCCTCAAATTTAAATTCAGTATAAGAAAGACCATGTCCAAAACTGAATAATGGCTTAACATCATAAGTAGAAAAATATCTGTAGCCTATAAAAATACCTTCTCCATATTTTACATTTACCCCTCCAGGAAATTCTCCCAATTTATGAGCAGGACTATCTTCCAGCTTTAATGGGAAAGTAACTGGAAGTTTTCCTGATGGATTTATATCCCCAAAAATAACTTCAGCAAGTGCTCTTCCACCTTCCATTCCATTGTACCAGGTTTGAATAATGCTACCTGCATCACTTACCCATTCACTCATATCATATGGAGCTCCTGTTAACATTACTACTACAGTATTTTTATTAACTTTTAAAAGGTTTTTAACTAATTCATCTTGTCCATATGGAAGCTTCATGTCTGATTTATCATAGCCTTCACTATCTATTCTTCTTTTAATTTCCTCATCTTTATTTACTGATAATGCATTATTTTCAAGCTGAAGATCTTCTGCAGTATGCTTTAACCCTCCTACAAAAATTACGGCATCTGCTTCTTTTGCCACTTCTAGTGCTTCCTTTAATAATTTTTCGCTTTCAAGTGGATTACTGCTGTATCCTTTTGCATAATTTACTTGAGTATTACCTCCTAATCTCATTTTTATTCCAAGAAGGGGCGTTATTTCATAAAGTGCTTTAATCTCTGCGCTTCCACCTCCATTTGAATGAGCAAGGTTAGCATTTTCACCTATTACTGCTAAAGTTTTTATTTCTTTATCCTTTAATGGAAGAAGCTTTTCTTCATTTTTTAATAACACAATTGCTTCTCTTGCAA
>JAJXWJ010000088.1 GCA_021781655.1 Bacillota bacterium
CAAAGTGCTGTGTCTTACCGCTTGACGACATCCCAATATTTTATTTTATGGGGTGAACGAAGGGACTCGAACCCTCGACAACCAGTACCACAAACTGGCGCTCTACCAACTGAACTACGTTCACCATGTCTCTATAAACTTTGTTTTCTAGAATCTCATTTCTTTGTACTGCTCGTTGCTAATTAATTTTAAACTTTTTTACTGCTTTTTTATGCTAAAATTAATAATTAGCTTCGCATTACTTCTAAGTTTCAATTCTTGCTGTCAATCAATAATAAATGGTCGGGGTGACAGGGATTGAACCTGCGACCTCATGGTCCCAAACCACGCGCGCTCCCATCTGCGCCACACCCCGTATTTACCACTTTTTTCAGTGGTCAATCTGACGACAAAAATTATTTTACACTAACTCTCACCATTCGTCAATAGTTTTTTTTAATTAATCTAAGTTTTTTATTGATGGATTTACTTTTCCATCTTTTATTTCTATAAATGCAATACTATTAGGACCCCTTCTAGATAGTGCTGCACTGCCTGGATTAACAAGCCATACACCTTCCTCATATATTATCTCTGGTGCATGTGTATGTCCAAATAGAGCGATATCAGCCCCTATTTCTAATGCTTTATACATAAGCCTCTGATAGCCACCTTTTACATCATACATATGCCCATGTGTAATTAAAAATTTCTTTCCTCCTATGGTTTCAACAATTTCATGAGGAATTCTTGTACTCATATCGCAGTTTCCTTTAACAAAAATAATTCTTTTCTTGTATAACTTGCTCATTTGATTTACATCTTCTGTATTATCTCCCAAATGAATAATAATATCTGAATCCTTTAAAAAAGACATTGCTGCCCTTGTCATATATTCATTTCTATGTGTATCACTAATAACACCGACTAGCAATTTAACTACCTCCTATCCTCTTTTGTAGCTATTTTATATTTAAATTTTCTTTTAAAGCTTCTTTCAAAAGGTCTAAGGCTTTTCCTCTATGACTAATAGAATTTTTTAAGTTACTATCCATTTCAGCAAAAGTCATTTTGTATTGTGGAAAGTAAAATAGTGGGTCATATCCAAATCCATTTTCACCAACAGCTTTATCAATAATACACCCTTCAACTTCTCCTTCAACCTTTATAATATTTTTTTCATCAACAATAAGTACCATAGCACATACAAATTTAGCTTTTTTATTTTTACAATCTTTTAAAAGATATAATAACTTTTCGTTATTTTTGCTATCATTTCCATGTTCACCACAAAACCTAGCAGATAAAACTCCAGGTGCACCATTTAATGCTTCTACCGAAAGACCAGAGTCGTCTGCAAGTACCATTGAATTTTCGGTTACATCAAATATTTCTTTTGCTTTTTTATATGCATTTTCTAAAAATGTCTTTCCATCCTCTTCAACTTCAATATTAATATTTGCTTCTTTTAAAGAAATTATTTTATAAGGAAAATCCTTTAATATTTCTTTAATTTCTTTTATCTTATGCTCATTATTACTTGCCACAATAATATTTTTCATTGAAATCCTCCTGAAATTTACTTTACTTTAGTACTTTTGTGTACACTTATTTTTGATATATTTCATATAATGTTATATAGGATTATTTTAGGTGGTGCTATTTTTGAAATATATTGGACCTTTTTTGAAATTGAATTGTTTAAATAATGAAAACATAAAAAATCAACTTTTTTATCTTGCAAAAGAATCCATAAAATCAATTGTACTTACATCTGGTCTTGGCATTACTATGTCGCCAAAACAGCTTAAAAATAAAAACTTTCCTACAAATGATATTAGCACATTTAATTCAATTTCTCCACTATTATGTATATATAAAAAAGGAGATTCTAAATTAAACTATATTGAAAAAAAACTAGATTGGTCTAATAGTAAAGTAAAAAAAGAAATATTGATTTCTAGCTGTGGATATATGACGCTAAATTTAATTTATTTATCAAAATACTATGAAAAACTAGAAAAACTTTATCCCAAAAAATTTTGTTATAACTCATTGTTTTTATTTTTGAGTAAAGCTCAACTTGAATTTTATGCCATTAATCTTAGAAATTTTGAAGGTTTTTTTGTAGATAAAATTAATATTTCAGACCCATTAAACTCCGATTATAAATTTGAAAATAGGGTCAAAGAAATAAAAATTTCAGACCAAGCTATTATGCTGTTATCTTATTTTGAATATTCTAAAGTCAGCAGTGAAGAAGACGCCACAAGCTTTTATGATTTTTCAATGGACATTTTTAATATATTGAAAGATTACAAAAATACCTTCTATGATTTTTCTATAAGTGAGTTATCGAAGCTCATGCTAATAATAAACATTTTTTACCAAAATAATAGTAATGAAGACGTTTTATCATTTTTATTAGATACCTCAGACTATTTGATATCACGAGCCCTTCAGTATGATAGTAACAAGCTTGATTTGATGGAAGTTTCAATGCTTTCTTTAAATTGCATACTTTTATATAAGTCTACTAACCTATTAAATTATAAAGATATTAGTCAAGACTTTATGGGAAGATTGCTTGCTTTATATAGTGTAGACGAAGGCATTTTTATTAAAAACAGCGATAAAAAAGAATTTTCCTTTAGCTCTTCTGAAATACTTCTTTATTTAATTAATTTAATTGTATACTCAGAAGTTTTCGGAGTTAACGAAAGTTCAAAAATTTCTAACATTTTTAAGCATCAAGTTATCGAATCCGGTATAATCGGAAGCTGGCCTGAAGTACCTTCTTTGGATAATCCAGAAAGATATAAAAATTTTTCGCTTTTGGCTGAAGATATAATAGATGAGCAAAACTTTAAGCTTTCAACAATTCCTAATGTAGAAATTTCAAATACAACATCAGTTTTTGTAAAGAATATTCATTACAATAAGAAAAAAAATTACTTCACAGCTAAAAGAAATTCTTTTTATTCAGAAGACAATATGTTTATATTTTTCTTAATTTTATATTTCTTTAAGTAGCAATTTTGTCTTACAATAAAAATAAACCTCAGGAAAACTCCTGAGGCTTTAAACTTTTAAAACACGCCTTTATACATAAAAAACATTGTTCCAGCTGCAATAAGTACACAAAAAGCTGAATTTAGCATGTTTTGTCTTCTTTCTTTTTTATCAAGCTGCATATTGATAGCCCAAATTATCATAGTAGAAATTATACATATTTGCAGATACTCGCAAGAATAAAATCTGCTAATGTATGTATTATATAAATATGTAGTTAGTATTGTAATAATTAAAGTTACCATAGTCAGAGCTACAGAAACCCACCCTAGACCATCTATAACCTTTTTCATTTTATTTCCTCCTAACTCGCTTTCATTTTAAAGCTACTAGAAAACATTATCATTTACATTATACTTTTCCCAAATGATTTGTTCAACAATTTTTTAAGTTTTTCTATTTAATCATATTATTAAGCTGTTCTTCTGAAATTATTTGTATTCCTAAACTTTCAGCTTTAGTTAGTTTGCTTCCTGCCTCTTCGCCTGCAACAACGTATGAGGTTTTTTTGCTAACGCTTCCAGATACTTTACCTCCAAAAGATTCTATTATAGCTGCAGCCTCATCTCTTTTTAAAGTTGGTAATGTGCCAGTAATTACAAAGGTTTTACCCTCAAATCGATTATCCTTTTTAGTTTCTGAAGCTTTTGAATTAGTATTAACACCAACTTCTTTCATTTTAGCAATGAGTGTATGGTATCTTTCTTCATGAAAATATTTAATCAAATCTTTAACTATTGTATCTCCGAAATCAGGCAATACAATTAGACTATCATAGTCCGCCTTTGCCAGTTCATCCATACTTAAAAAGTTGTTTGCCAATACTTTTGCTGATTGCTTTCCTACATTTTTTATACCTAGTCCTGTTATCAATCTATCGATGTCATTATCTTTTGATTTTTCTATAGCATTTATTAAATTGTCTACTGATTTTTCTTTTCCTACTATACCTTTTTCTATCAATTCCTCTCTGTAATTTTTTATATAATATATATCTGCAATATCTTTTACATATCCATCTTTCATTAACGCTTCCACTGAGCTTGGTCCAAAACCTTCTATATTCATAGCATCTTTAGAAACAAAATATATTATACTCCTTATAGCCTGAGCATCACAATTTGGATTTGTACACTTAGTATGTGCTCCATCATCTTCCCTTATGGTCTCTGCTCCGCATATAGGGCAAAAATTTGGAATAACATATCTTTTTGCATCCTTTGGTCTTTTCTCTTTAATACTTCCTATTACCTCTGGAATAATATCTCCCGCTTTTTGAACTACTATAGTATCTCCAATTTGTATATCTTTAGAATCTATAAAATCTTGGTTGTGTAAGGTAGCTCTTGAAACTGTAGTGCCTGCTAATCTTACTGGCTCTAAAATTGCTAATGGAGAAAGCCTTCCCGTTCTTCCTACTTGGATTATTATATCTTTTAGCAAAGTTTCTTTTTGCTCTGGTGGATATTTAAATGCAGCTGCCCATCTAGGAACCTTACTTGTCATGCCTAGCATTTTCCTTTGATTTAAATCATCTACCTTAACTACAGCTCCATCTATTGGATACGGTAATTTCCATCTGTTTTCACCTATTTGTTCTATACAAGCCCAAACCTCATTAGCTGATTCACATATATCAAAGTCTGGGCTTACCTTAAATCCCTGCTCTTCAAGCCAATTTAACGTTTCTGAATGGGAATTAAAGCTCTTTCCTTCCGATACTTCAAGGTTGAATACAAAAATATCTAAGTTTCTCTCTTTTACTATACTGGAATCCAACTGTCTTAAAGTTCCTGCAGCAAGATTTCTAGCATTTTTATATTGCTTTCCTCCTGTTTCTTCTTGAAGTTTATTTACTTTCTCAAAATTTTCATTTGTCATGTAAATTTCTCCACGAACCTCTAAATATGGCAAAGAAGTAGGAATGATGCTTGGAATAGATGATATTTCTAATACGTTCTCATATACAGATTCACCAATTACACCATCGCCTCTAGTTATTGCTTCCTTTAATTGTCCATTATAATATCTTAAAACTACCGTTAAGCCGTCTATTTTCTTTTCAACTATGAATTTAGGATTATTTAGTTCGATTTTCATTTTATCTACAAAAGAATAAACTTCTTCCTTTGCGAAAACATCTTGAAGGCTAATTATAGGAACATCGTGTTCAACTTTTCTTAGCTCCCTCTTGTTTCCTCCACCAACTTTTTTTGTAGGTGAATTACTGTCAGCATATTGTGGATTTTCTTGCTCTAGTCTTCTTAATTCTAAAGATAATTTATCATATTCATAGTCTGATATTTCCGGTTCATCTTGGTTATAATATTTATCATTATGATATTGTACCTCTTTTCGTAATTGTAAAATTCTTTTTTTAATGTCCATAAACTTCCTCCTTAAATCAATTGCAGCGGTGCCATATCAATTCTAAAAGTTTTTATACCCATATTTTGAAAAGCTATAGTTAAATGAGTATTACCTTCCTTATTTGTTATGGAGACAATAGTTCCAATCCCAAATTTAGGATGTTTTACCTTTCTTCCAACGGTTGCTTCCTTTTCTTCTAATAATTTAGGTTCATCAAAAACCACATTACTTTTTTTTACGATTTCATCAGTAGAACGGGACGTAAAGGTAGAAAATACATTAGCTTTATAAGTATTTGTTTTTCCATTAAAATTTGAATTAATATTTTTTACTACACCAAAAGGATTTACTATTTCTTTTAATTCCTTTGGAATTTCCATTATAAAATCAGACTCCGCATAAGAAGCCGATCTACCAAAAACTCTCCTGTTTTGAGCAGAAGTCATGTAAAGTTGTTCTTTTGCTCTTGTAATTCCAACATATGCAAGCCTTCTAGATTCCTCCATTTCTAAATAATTAGTTAAGGAAGCAGTACCTGGAAAAATCCCATTTTCCATGCCAACCATAAACACTACTGGAAATTCAAGGCCTTTAGCACTATGTACAGTCATCATAACAATAGAGTTTGCATCTTCATCATAATTATCCACATCTGCAACTAATGCTGTCTTTTCTAAAAATGCTTCTAATGACTTATCTTCTGAATTGTTTTCAAATTCAACTGCAGCAGAAACTAACTCCTGCAAATTTTCTATCCTAGTTTCATCCTGCAAATCATTTGTTTTTTTAAGTTCATCGATATAACCAGATTTATTAAGCAGCTCTTTAATTAATTTTGAAACGGTAATTTCATCTTTTTTTATTATAAAGCTATTAATCATGCTCGTAAACTTTTCTATGGAAGTCACGCTTCTAGATGTAAGTCCTGGAATAGTTCTTATATCTAGTAATGAATTGTATAAGCATTCTTCCATATCGTCTGCATAAACTTGAATCTTATCCACGGTTGTATCACCAATGCTCCTCTTAGGAACATTAATTATCCTTCTTAAGCTCACACTGTCAAGTGGATTACAAATTAACTTTAAATATGCCATTATATCCTTTATTTCTTTTCTATCATAAAACTTTAAGCCTCCAACTATTCTATAGGGCATATGTCTTTTAATAAATATATCTTCAAAAAGTCTAGACTGTGCATTGGTTCTGTATAAAATAGCAAAATCGCTATAATTTCGCTCTTCTTTTTCAATTAATCTTTTTATTTCGTTTGCTACAAATTCTGCCTCTTCCATATCAGAATAAGATCTGTATATTTTTATTTTTTCTCCATCCTTATCGTTTGTTCTCAAGGTTTTTAAAACCTTATGCGGATTATTTTCTATAACTCCATTAGCAGCTTTTAAAATATTTCCTTTTGATCTGTAATTTTCTTCTAACTTTACAACCTTAGCATAGCTATAATCTTTTTCGAAATTAAGTATGTTTTGAATATCTGCACCTCTCCAGGAATAAATTGTTTGGTCATCATCGCCAACCACGCATATATTTTTATGCTCCATAGCTAAAAGCCGTGCAAATTCGTATTGTGCTTTATTTGTATCCTGATATTCATCTATCATTATAAACTTAAACTTTCTTTGATAAAACTCTAATACCTCTTTATGCTTTTTAAATAATTCAACTGTTTTAAAAATCAAATCATCAAAATCTAAAGCATTATTTTCCTTAAGCTTTTTTTGATACAATAAATAAACCTCAGCAATCTTATTTAATCTGAAATTTTTCTCATTTTCTCTTTTAAACTGCTCTGCAGAAATAAGTTTATCTTTTTGAGCACCAATTTTTCCAATAATTTCTCTATCAGTTATGTCCTTATCATTTATTCCAACCCTTTTCATACACTGATTAACTAAAGTCTTTTGATCGGCACTATCATAAATCGTAAAATTTTTATTATATCCGATTTTATCTATTTCTCTCCTAAGAATTCTAACACAGCTGGAGTGAAAAGTAGAAACCCACATATTTTCTGCTTCATCACCAACTAAAGCTTTCACTCTTTCCTTCATTTCTTTAGCTGCCTTGTTAGTAAAGGTTATAGCCAATATCTGTGAAGGATATATATCATGATCCTTAATCATATGAGCTATTCTATATGTTAAAACTCTCGTCTTTCCTGAGCCAGCACCTGCCAAAATAAGTAGCGGACCATTTATAGTTGAAGCCGCTTCAAATTGTTCCTTATTTAATAAATTTTTCAAATCCATTTTTGCCTCCTGCATTTTTGAACAATAATAAAAATCTCTACAAAATATTATATCATATTTCGCAGAGACGAACATAAGTTTTATTTTTTTTGTAAATGCCTATTGATTACATCTGTCAAAGTTTTATTGCTATAAGGCTTTGAAATATAATCGTCCATACCACTTTCTAGAAATAACTCTCTGTCACCTACCATTGAATAAGCAGTCATTGCTACTATTGGTATATCATTATGTCTTTCATTTTCTCTAATTTTCTTTGTAGCATCATAGCCGTTTAATATAGGCATTTGGATATCCATTAAAATCAAATCCACTTTCTTTTTTTCTAACGTTTCAAGAGCCTCTAAACCATTATAAGCTTCTATATAATTATGTCCCATATTTTTAATTATAGTAGAAGCTATTTTCATATTGATCAAATTGTCTTCTACTATTAAAATAACTTTATCTTTACACATATTAACATTCTCATCCTGCTTAATTTCTTTAGTTTTAACGATTTTATTACCTGTCATTATAAATTCCGCTTTGAAATAAAACGTGCTGCCAAAATTTGCTCTGCTTTCAAACCAAATATCACCATTCAACATTTTAGCTAGCTGCTTTGATATAGCTAACCCTAAACCTGTTCCTGAAAACTTTTTATTATATGACACATCCTGCTGAACAAATTTATTGAAAACCTGATCTTTAAAATTATCTTCTATTCCTATTCCGCTATCCTCGATAGAAAATAATAGTATTAATTTATCTTTATCTTGATATTGTTTTGAAACCATAAATTTTATATATCCAACATCAGTAAACTTCACAGCATTGCTAATTAAATTAGTCAAAATCTGATTTAATTTAACAGCATCTCCTATCAAATTAAAAGGAATATTCTCATCTATAAAATATTCAAAATATAACTTTTTTTGATTGCAGCTAATTGTAAGTTCGTTTATCACCCTGCTCAATATCTTTTTTAAATCAAAATCAGATAAATTCACTTCAAATTTTCCAGCTTCTATTTTAGATAAATCCAAAACACTATTTATTATTTCTACTAAAGAAGATGTCGATGCTTTAAGCATTTCTATGAATTGCTTTTGTTCATAGTCTAATTTTGTAAAAGCTAAAAGGTCAATCATTCCTGAAATAGCATTTAAGGGCGTTCTAATTTCATGACTCATATTGGCTAAAAACTGTGTTTTTGCTAAATTTGCTTTTTCTGCTTCTTTTACAGCTTCCTCTAATTGACTATAATTTTGTCTAAGTTCTTCTTCTGTTGAAATGTACTCTTCGTTTATAATTGAAAGGTCTTCATTTTTCTTAATTAGTTCTTTTTCTATATTTATTTTTTCAGTTATATCTCGAGCAATAGAGGATGCACCAATAACTGTATTTTCATAATCATAAATCGGTGACACTTTTATGGATACATGCTTTTTTTGTCCAAATTTTGTTAACCTTACAGTTTCATAATAATGAACACATTCACCTTTTTTTATTTTATTTAAAATAAAATCTATGTCCACTTTACTTTCATCGGGAATAATTTTTGAAATATGCTCACCGATTATTTCATGTTTTTTATAACCATATAGTTTTTCCGCACCTATATTCCAGCTAGTTATTATTCCATCTAAATTTTTGCTCAATATAGCATCATCTGAATATTCCACAATAGATGCGTATCTTCTTATTTCTTCATCTTTTTTAAGCCTGTCCGTAATATCCCTAACGATACTTAAAACCACTATTTTATCTCCTTCAATCTGGATAGATGTAGATTTAACTTCAGCAGGAAATTTTAATCCACATTTAGTGCAATGATAGGTTTGAAAATCTAAGCCTTTTTCTTTTGCAGTATCAAATTGCTTTTGTATAATATCAGAACAATTTTTAGCATTGTATCTAAGCTGAAAGATGTTCATCTTTAGCAATTCTTCTTCAGAATAGCCATAAGCACTTATTGCACTTTTATTTACATCTATTATTTCACCTTCAGAATTAAACATTATAACAATATCTCTTGAATTTTTTAAAGCATCCCTATAAAGAGATAATTCAATTTCATTTTTCTTCGATCTATCATCTACCAATTTGTCTACCTCCTAATACGCCTTGATTCATTAATAATATTTCCAAATCACTTTTTGGTATTGGTTTACTAAAATAGTAACCTTGTATAATTTTGCAGCCCAATCCTTCTAATAAATCGGCTTGTTCTCTTGTTTCTACCCCTTCAATAATGATATTATAGCGCAAAGATTCTGACAATTTGATTATACTCTTTATGACAGCTATATTTTTTTCATTGTCAATGATATTATCTACAAAAGACTTGTCTATTTTAATAGTTTGAAAAGGAAGTGCAGTAATGTAATTAAGTGAAGAATACCCCGTTCCAAAATCGTCTATTGCTATGTTGATTCCATTACTAATTATATCCTCTAATAATTTATATTCTTCTTTATAAACTTCCATCAAGGTTCCTTCAGTAATTTCAATTTCCAACAAATTGGACGGAATGTCGTATTTTTTGCAAGTATTAAAAAGAGTTTCTTTAAAATTTTTCTCTTTAATCTGAATTGGTGAAACATTTATGGAAATATTCTTGAATTCATATCCTTTCTTTTTCCATAGGCTTGTGGTAGATAAAACCTCCTCTATTACCCATTTACCAAGTTTAATTATAAAACCAGTTTTCTCTGCTATTGGTATAAATTCAGCAGGAGAAATATTGCCAAGATTTTTATTGTTCCATCTTATAAGTGCTTCTATGCCAATAATCTTATTTTTGCAAACATCTACTTGCGGCTGGTAGCAAATATATAGTTCCTCATTTTGTATAGACATTTCAAGTTCTAATTCAATTTGTCTCATTCTAAAAAAGGTATCAGAAATTTCTTTGTTAAAAAAACTATATCTGCCCTTTCCATTTAATTTTGAATAATACATTGCAAAATCAGCATACTTTAAAAGTTCATTTGCATCGCAGCTATGTTCTGGAAACAACGCAATTCCTATACTTACAGTAATGTAAATTTGCTTATCCTTTATCTCAAAATAATTTTTCAAATAATTTTTTATATCATCACAAATCATTTCAATTTTTTTTGAATCTTTATAATCATAAAGAATGATAACAAATTCATCTCCGCTCAATCTTGCTATTTGACCACTTTTATCAACTATAATTTTTAGAAGCTGAGCAAACATTTTTAAAATCATATCTCCATGTTGATGACCAAAGTTGTCGTTTATAGTCTTAAAATTATCTATATCTATAAAAATTACTGCCCCACGCTTTTTTTCCCGTATAGACCTTATAAGTAAATTGTTGAGAATTTGAAAAAAAAGAACCCTATTCGGTAATTCCGTGAGTCCATCAAAATAAGCCATATATTTAATTCTATCTTGAAGGCTTATAAATTGAGTTACATCGGTCATAACTCCAATAAACACTTTGTTTCCAAACAATTTTTCTCTAGATAATCTACCCTTTATCTGCAGCCATTTAATTTCTCCATCATTTTGTTCCATTCTAAAAACACTATTATAAATATTGGTTTTGTTGTTCAAAAAATCATTTAATTCATCAAGAGCCTTATCCTTATCTTCCTCTATTGCTGCTCTTTCAATGAATTCTTTTAAATTACACAAATCATCCGTATCAAAATCAATCATCTCATTAATCTCTTTACTAAAAATAATCATCTTTGCATCCAAGTTCCATTCCCAAATAACATCATTTACAGCTTGAATAGCCTTAATATAGGCATCTCTCTCATATATATCATTTTCCATGACAAAACCCCCTATATTGCCAATTTCATGTGTAATGTCAAAAAATTTCAATGAACTTAAAAGATGCTGAATTGAAATCAATTTCGCATACAATTTATCTTTTGCAATCGATACCCTATTTTTAACTTTTATGTAATATCAATTAAACGTCTTTTATTTATAACTTTAGTATATTATATAACTATTTATAAAATTTGCATAGACAATATCCAAAATATTATCTCTAATTTCTATAACTTTTTTCTATTATTTACATTATTATAAGTTAAATTTAAATTTAGCATGATAATTTTTTTATTTTTTTACTGTTTTTGTATTTTATCTCTCATCTTAAATCATCTTATCATTTGGAAATTTATAAAGTTCTATCACTTTTTTATAACTTATCGGCCATTATTTTATATGAAGGTTTTAACGTGACAAAAGCTACTATCAAAATAGCTAAAGTAATAATTATAATTATGTTATCAATTACAGCTGTGCTAGCAAATTTCAATTCAAAAAAGTACAAAATAGAAAATCCTGCACCTAAAAAGCACATAAGGATAGTTACAGCTACTATACCACCTACTGTATAACCTTGGATTTTAAATTCATTTCCGTGTATTTTGGGATTTGAAATATTAAACAACATAAGAAAGATTGAAATAAAAAATATATTTAGAAGATTAAATTGTAAATGTCTAAATATGTACATAACAAAATTTATTACTATTAATATCCCGTATTCTAAATAAACATTAAGGTATGAAATTTTTATTACTGATTTCATTTTTATAGGTAACTGTAAAAACATTTTGTATTTATCTTCATTTAAAAAGCCTATGCCCATTCCAAAAATAAATGCAAATACCATGCAGCATATTGTAAAAATGCCAATATTGTATTGTCCATTTGTTAAAAAAATGGTGCTGCAAATAATAATACCTACAATCAACGGAAATGTTCCTGTTTCTATTAGCTTTGAAGAAAACATCTTTTTATAAACCTTATATAAATCTTTCACTATTCCACTACCTTTCTGAAAGCTTTAAGGGTAATATGCAGCCAATATAATAACTTAAAATTAAAGTAATAATAATCAAACCAACTCCCAAAAATCCTGAAAATTGACTAAATACCCTCCCAAAACTTCCACTTACCCATTGAAAAAAAGCACTTTTATATAGTCCACTTAATTTAAATACTATTTCAAATTTTCTTATTGCAAATATAAAGTAAAAAATTGAAAAAACAAACATTATTAATGGTTTAATATACTTAATTTTATTATTTGTCTTTTGTGAAAGTATACTAAATCCGGTTATGAAACTAAAAAGTAAATTAATAATACAAAATATTATGACTGTTGTTCCAAAATAAATAGAAATAATTTTTGAAACACCAGAAGTTAAATACAATACAATTAAAAAAAGTTCTAATATTAATATTGGCAACAATATTAACTGCATTATAATAAATCTTACTATAAAAATATCTTTAGCACTAACTGGAAACTGTTTTAACATTATATCCGCGTTATTATTGTAATCTTTATTTGTTAAATTTTTATTATGATCTAAGATAAAAGATACAGAGAACAATATAAAATAAAGACTAATGAATGCAATAATTATAGAACTATATCCACTATTAAAACTATTATCAAAAGTTATAATAACTCCCCAAAAAATAGAAAGTATAACTTCAAATAAATATGCACAGTAACATATTGTATATTTACTGTCAATATGCATTATTGTAAATTTTTATATTTTGATAAAAAAAAGCTGTTGCAAAATAATGCGACAGCTCCGTTTTTTAAGTATCATAATCTTTACTATATTATCTTTCTCTCACAATAAGCCTTCAAAGCATATAAATAGGTAGCTATATTTAATAATATATATATCGCTATACCAATAATTAATCGTTGTACATTAAACATATCAAATAGCTTCACTACAAATGTTATTCGTGCAAATACAATTAAAAAAATAAAAACTATTACAATAAAAAAAATATATTGCAACGTATCTAAAAATACAAACAGAAAATTTACTACACTTAATGTTATCGTTAAATATAAAAATTCATTTCCTGCTTCAAAAATATTTCCTAGGAAAATGCCTTTCATTAGACTAACTATAATAATATAGCTAAGTCCAATAAAGTTATTAAATACTAGGATAGACTTGGTAAAATATTGTTTTGATATTTTTGTGCTATAAATGAACTTTTGAAACTCCTTAGTGCCTGTGCTAAAATGGCAAATTCCTAATATTATTACTATTAATCCAGCCAACATAAAGCTGTCAAAA
>JAJXWJ010000167.1 GCA_021781655.1 Bacillota bacterium
TATTCCCTTTGTAAAAAATATGTGTAAGCCTGTGTTTACAACGGTTTACGCATAGTCACAAATATTATTGCGCACTACTTTTTATTAATTTGTGCTGATATTTTAGCTCCAACTTCATTAATAGATTGTAATTCTCTTTCTAAAGATTCCTTTTCTAACTCAGATTCATAATTTTTATCATGAAGTTGTGCCTGCAGCTCTACGCTATTTTTTACTACTAATCCCATCAATGCTGATAAATCTTTATAACTAAATAATCCATCTGCTTTTTCAACTTTCTCACCATTAATAAGTGGAATTAACGCATCCCCCTTAACTTCATAATCCAAAGTATCCCCATTTGCATTTATAGGATGAATATAAAACTTCACTCTATCTTTACTTACAGTTGCTCTTAATGCATGGTCAATTGCCCTATTCTTATCACATTCTCTAAAATATTGTTCTAAATTTTTCATAATCTTTTTTCCTCCTAAATTTTTGTATCAAAAAAGACACCAATTACTTAGTGCCTTTCTTAGCTCTTATTTGTTTTCTTATTTCCTCTAGTTCTTTTTCTTCTTCGATAAACTCTTTCATCTTAACTTCTATCCAGGAAGAAATCGAGGTACCGTATTTACTGGAGCAGTTACAAAACTCATCCAATACTTCAGGATCTAATGTTATGTTGAATTTCTTTTTGGCCATAAAAAAATCCCCCTTTATGGAAGATTATATAACATTAATTCATGGTTGTCCTTTTTATACTCCTAAATATGTATTAATACATATTTATACGTACACCCTATTTTCCCATTGTGCATTAACTAAGAAATTTGTCCTTCATCTAGTAAGTCTATAGCTCCTATATATTTATTAGCCTTTAATTGCTCGTACCCTTGTTGTATAAAATTCTTTGCGCTACTAGACACATCTGGTATAAATTCATAATTATCCTTCATTATTAGAATACCATCTTTTTTATCATATATGCCTATGTTTAAAAATACTTTTTCTTTATCTCCATTCAAGTTATCAATTTTAATATATGCATTTTCTACTGCTTCTTCCGTATCTTTTATACAATATTCAAAGTCTGTATATAAAAAACTTAAATTTATTCCTTTTGGAATTTTAATTGTTTGACTTAGTGCCATTTAAACCACTCCTCTAACTTTTTAAATATATTTTCCCGTTTATAACTAATAATTCTAACTTTGCATTTTGAGTTGATAAATTAGTATTCGATACATTTATAAGTTCTCCAGTAAATCCTTCAAAGTTTACGTAAACAGCATTTTGTGAACTGTCTATTTTTTGTATTAAATAAGATGCATCTGCATTTAATATACCATTACTTTTTCTTATAAAAATATTTACCGATCCATTTGTTGTATCTACATAATTATTTACATCTCCTACAAAAATATCTGTTTGTGTAGTTATTAAATTAGTTCTAAATTTATGTGGTACTTTTCTATAAATACAATTATCTATTTTTGTTCCAATACCAAAATCATTACCACCAGAAACCGCCGCAATATAATCAGTATTTTCATAATTAACTTTTAAGCCTCCAATTGATTTGTTTAAAGTTCCCATTATTTTTGTATTAAATGTGCTAAAATCAACATCTATATTGTTATTTATTCCATAATTGTCCTCTATTGAAATATTAGAAATTGAATCTCCACCTGAAATTAATTGAGCGATTTTACTATAAGATATATAGTTAAAATTATTCTTTATTGTTATATTGTCTGATGCTGAATTATCACTAATAAAAAATAATGTCACTGGAGAACTATCGTCTATATTGGAATTATAAAATTCATTTTCAATTATTTTAACATCTTCTTCTTTCTCGAAATGAAAAATAGTATTATTGCTAATACATTTTATAATATTACCTTTTAATGTTAAATGAGAACTACTATAAGAATTTATAAAATTATTTTTAAACTCACTTAAGTTATTATTTACAATAGATAAATGATAACTTCTATCAGTGTGTATACTTTCCATAAAACCTATTATTATATTTTCTGATGCGATAATATCTTTACATATTCTGTTATTTAGCTTATCGTCTACTGTTCCGATACGCATTCCATATCCATTTTTATTTAAAGTATTTATTAAAGTATTTTTTGATATTTTAACATTATTGGGATTGTCTATATCTAGAGCTGTTACAAAGTTTTCTATATAATTATTTTCTACAACTGCATTTTTTATATATCCTATTCCCAAGCAAGTTTTTTGTATATCATAATAATTATTAACAACATTATCTTTTAATGATATATATGCGCTTCTTATATCTGTTGCTGTAGGGTATCCATCTGCTGTGTTATCTAAATTAATAACAACGCCACTATTTTGATTAGTGGTTATATCATTACTTTCTACAATAATATTGTTAATCATATTATCTGCATCCAACATTCCTACTCCTTTGCAAAAATTACCTGTATATTCCTTTATTGTGCAATTAATAAATCTAAAACGCCTTAATTTTCTTACAAATAGACTGCTTTCTATTCCAATTGTAATATCTTTAAAATCAAATGTACAATTTCTAAAAGTTACCTCGGTTCCATTAAATAAATAAAACGGTATTTTAGATGTATTGTTTACTAAATCCGAATAACTAGCAGTTCCATTTTTACCTATCAACTTTAAGTTTTCGAATTTAACTGTCTTTACTATTTCAGCGTAAAAACAATTATAATTACTACAATCTAATATTAAAATCGAAGAATCATCAATACCTTTAAAAGTTATATCTTTATCAGTTATGTTTAAATTTGTAATAGTAATTGTTGTATTACGAGGTATAAAGAAATTACTATAACCGCTATCAATTAATTGTTGTATATCGCTATTTGTTTTATCTTTTATGTTAATCACAATATCTGACAATTGCGTAT
>JAJXWJ010000089.1 GCA_021781655.1 Bacillota bacterium
ATAATAATTTTTAGTTTTTCTGACTGAAAGGAAGAAAAATGTCCTTCATTGTCAATTCTCAATTGTCCATTGTCAATTAAATCTTACTGCGGTTTTCTTTATAACGATTTTTAAAAGTAACTTAGTGCGTAATATATTTCTATTGCACCAAGTTATATATGATTAGCTACCTCATATGCATCCCATATAGCATACATTATATTAGACACTTTACGAGCATCTCCTAATAAATATATTTCTGGGATTTCAAATTCCAATTCTTTATATAAAGAACTTTCTTCTTTGTAGCCAACTGAAAGAATTACTGAATCGCATGGAAGCTTTTCAGAGCCGTGTTCAGTTTCTATTTCTAATAAGCCATCCTTATAAGCTTTAACCTTTGAATTAACCTTTACGTCGATACCATTAAAAGGAATTAACCTTTCAAGCATTTCGCTGTTAGCTGAGCATAATGGTCCATTTAGAGCTAGGATTTTATGCAAGGCTTCAACTATAGTAACCTTTTTGCCTTTTTTAACAAGGTCTAGAGCAAGTTCGCAGCCTACAAGACCACCACCAACAACTACTGTAGTTTCTCCAACATCCTTTTTAGATAGTAAAACCTCTGCTGCAGTAAATACTTTAGCATCATCGCCAAGAGAAAATACTTTTGGGATAGAGCCTGTAGCCATAATTACTGTATCTGCATTATAATTTAAAATCTCATCCTTTGATATTTCGGTATTTAAGTGAACTTCAACCTTTAGTTCCTCTAAAGTATGTGCAAACCAGTTCGCTAGTGCAATATCGTCTTCCTTAAAATCTGGAGAACCACCTGGAATTAGGTTTCCACCTAGTCTTGAAGTCTTTTCATAAAGTACTGGTTCATGTCCTCTTAAAGCTAACACTCTGGCAGCCTCGCAGCCAGCAACTCCTCCACCAACTATTAATACTTTTTTCTTCTTTAATATAGGTGTAAGCATATTATCTCTTTCTTTGCAGGCTTGAGGGTTAACTGCACAGTTTAACATTGAATAGTGCTGAACACGCCCCATACAGCCTTCTTGACAAGATATACAAGGTCTAATTGACTTAGACTTATTTGCTCTCAGTTTATTAACATAGTCTGGATCTGCAAGAAGAGGTCTTCCAAGGCTTATTATATCGCAAACTCCATTTTCAACAGCTTCAAGTGCCATATCTGGATTATCCATTCTGCCAGCGCATATAACTGGTACATCAACTGTTTCTTTCATTAATTTAGCATAAGGCCTGTATAAACCTTTTTTTTGGTACATTGGGGGATGACTCCACCACCAAGAATCGTAGGAACCAACATCTGTATCTAGGGAATCATATCCATAAGATACAAGTAATTTTGCTGCTTCTATTCCTTCTTCAAGGTCTCTTCCTTTTTCAATGAAATCTTCACCTGGAAGAGCCCCATCTCTAAAATCTTTTATAAAGCTTTTAGGTGAGTATCTTAAAGTAACAGGGAAGTCTTCACCACATCTTTCTTTGATCTCTTCAACGATTTCACGGGCAAAGCGGAGTCTATTTTCAAGTGAACCACCATATTCATCTGTTCTGTGATTAAATAAGGAAATAGCAAATTGATCTATTAAATATCCTTCATGAACTGCATGAATTTGAACACCATCAAAACCAGCTCTTTTTGCATTAAAAGCGCCATCTCCGAATTTCTTTATAATTGATTTTATTTCATCTATAGTAAGCTCACGGCAAGTTTTATCCAGCCATCTATGCTGAATTGGAGATGGTGCTACAGGTGGAAATTCACCAAGGTTTGTAGGTATAGTTACCCTTCCAAAACCACCAGACATTTGTAAAAATATTTTAGCATTATATGCGTGTATTCTTTCAGTAAGTTCTCTTCCTGTTCTTACGAATTGAACTGGATTGTGAGTTGGACATGGAACGTTTGGCATACCATGTTCTTCTACTTCATTATCTACAAAGGTAACTCCTGTAATAATAAGGCCGGTACCACCTTTTGCTCTTTCTGTGTAATAGTCGATGCCTCTTTGATTAAAGCCACCTTCTGCATCAGCAAGACCTAGTGGCCCCATTGGAGCTAGAGCAAAACGATTTTTAACTTGACACTTCCCAATATTAACGGATTCAAACAATTTTTTATATTTGTTCATCGTAAACCTCCTTTTTAAAAATGCGTTTTTGCTGTTTTTATTATATAACAGTATAAATTAATTATACGTCTTGCCATATAACATGTCAATATTTACATATTGTGATGTTGAATCAAACAAAAACTTTATTTTAACTTTTTAAAAACTAATGATAAAATAAGAATATAAAATATTGAGAGGTAACATATATGAGGAATTTAAAATATGCAATTTTAGGAATAATAAATAGGAAACCATCAACAGGATATGATATAACTAAAGAATTTAATGATAGTTTGGTAGAATTTTGGTATGCAAAACATAGTCAAATTTATCCGGAGCTAAAGAAGCTTACAGATGAAGGGCTTATTTTATTTGAAACGATAATTCAAGGGGAAAAGCTTGAAAAAAAGTTATATACAATAACTGAAAAGGGTAAAAAGTCACTTCAAAAGTGGCTGGAAAAGGATGAACCTTTAGAGCCAACTCCAAAAGATATTTTTAAACTAAGAGCTTACTTTGCAGATGAAATGGATAAGGATATATTGCTAAAGCAGTTTAAAAGTCAGCTAAATAAGCATATGGAAAGGTTAAGCTATTTAAAGGATGGTATGGATGAATTATCAAAGAAAAAGGAAATAGCAAAAGTTTCTTCTCCTGGTTTTGGAGATTATATTGTATTAAATGGTGCGATAATGAGAGAAAAGAACTACATAGAATGGCTTGAAGATTGTATAGAAAAAATAATAGATTAGGGAGTGAAAATTAATGAAAAGCAATGAATTAGGTTTTGAAGAAGTATTTACTATTGAAATAACAGTGGATAAACCTATATTAGTAGGACAGGACGAAATCGTAGGAAGAAGGCAGCTTATTCCAATTTTATCTGGTAAAGTTTCAGGGAAAGGATTTAGCGGAAAAGTTTTGCCTGGAGGAATAGACAGTCAAATAATAAGACCAGATGGAAGATGTGAGCTTTCTGCAAGATATGCTATACAGTTAGAGGATGGAACTGCAATATATATCGAAAACAACGGCATTAGAACCGTTCCAGATAAGTATGTAGAAGCTGTAAAAAATGGTGAGTTTGTTGATCCAAACGCTTATTACTTTAGAACCGTTCCAACCTTTGAGGTTTATAGTGAAAAATATAGGTGGATGAATAATTCTATGTTTGTATGCTATGCAAAAAGGTTACCTGAAAATGTACTTTTAAGTTTTTATAAGGTGCTATAAATTAGGGTGAAAATACATATTTATATATTTTTATATTTATCACGATATTCGTTTGGAGTAATTCCAAAATAATTTTTAAACTTTTTATAAAAAAAGCTTAAGTTGTCATAGCCTATTTCATTAGAAATCTCGTAAATAGGAACATCGGTATTTATTAATGAAATAGAAGCTTTTGTCAGCTTATGGGCTTGAATAAGCTCTTTAAAAGATTTATTAGTAGTCTTTTTTATAAGTGCACTTAAGTAGTTAGGATGAAAATTAAAATGAGTGGCAGTTGAAGCTAAGGTGCAGGTCATAAAATTATCTTCAAGATATTGAAGTATATCTATAATCGTCGCTCTGCCAGAGGAATATGACTGAGATTTATTTGAATCATATTGAAATACCCGTAGTAACTCAGAAAATAAAAGTATCATGTAGCAATCTATAATTTCTTCTGAACATAAAGATTTGTCAAAATATTCACACATAAGTTCTCTTATAATATTAGGAATTCTACGGCTAGTTTCAGAGTTAAAAATAAGGTAATTATCATGATTTTTTTTATCTGAGATTGCATTAACTAAAAATTCCGAAATAATTCCTTTTGTAGATAATCTACTAAGAAAGGATGTTGAAAAATATTCTTTTCTAATCAAAATATTAATAATAATATCTTCTTCAGAGGTTGGCAAAATAAAATGTGGCACCCCTGTATCTACAATAATAATTTGATCTTTTGAAAGAATTACTTTTTTATCATTAACGATTTCTTCAAGTTTTCCACAATATACATAGCTGAGTTCTAAAAAAGTATGGGTATGCATAGGTACGATAGAGTAACGGGAATGCTTTGAAATTTTAATATTAGCAGTTGTTACTAAAGTACTATCATCGAAAGTATAAATCTTTCTTCCTTTATTATCAGTGATATTAGGAAGTTTATCGTACATGTTAGAAGCAATTGGAGTATCTCTGTAAGTTTTCTCATGTTCTGTTAAAGGTCTCAGTATATTGTCTAATTCATTAAAATCCATATAATATCCTCTTTCCTATATCTATACATAAAAAAGTAATCTATAAAAGTTATAATACTATATTAAGTTTGGTTAGTCAATGCCTTTGATTTTGATATTTTTACGTAGTAGTGAAAATGTTATCATTAAAACATAGAAATTATAAATTTAATATTTCAAGAAAATAATGGGAGGGGTAAAAATGGAATTTAATACTTTAGCAAAGCAAGTTGTAGAACTTGTTGGCGGAAAAGAAAACATTCAAGATTTAACACATTGTGTAACGAGATTAAGATTTGTACTTAAAGACGAAACTATAGCAAAAACAGAAGAAATAAAAGCTACTAAAGGTGTTTTAGGAGTAGTTCAGCAGGGTGGACAATATCAGGTAGTAATAGGCAATCAAGTTGAAAAAGCATTTGATGCTGTATATGAAATAATAGGAACTAAAAATGAAAGTACTAAAGAAAAAGAAGTTGAGGGTAAAAAGGATAATATATTTAACACATTTTTCAAAACTATTACTGGTATTTTCGCTCCTGTACTTGGAGCATTAGGTGGCGCAGGTGTTATGAAAGCACTACTAGCAATTTGCACTACTTTTCATCTAGTATCAACAACCTCAGGGGTATATCAGATATTATATGCATTTGGAGATGGTTTCTTTTATTTCTTGCCAATAATAATTGGATTTTCTGCAGCAACTAAGTTTAAATCAAATCCATATCTAGGTGCAGCAATAGGAGCAGCACTTGTATATCCAGATATAATCACAGCATTTAATAAGCACACACCTATGGATTTTTTAGGAATACCAGTAGTTTTAATGAGCTATACAAGTTCAGTTTTCCCAATAATATTGAGTGTGTATGTGGCATCTAAGGTAGAAAAATTATTTAAGAAGATTTTGCATCAATCATTACAGTTAATGTTTAATCCATTTTTAACAGCTTTGATTGTAGTACCATTAACTTTTATTGTAATTGGACCTATTGGAACGTATATAAGTTCTGGACTAGCAGCAGGAACATCAGGAATTTATCGTTTTAGTCCGATATTAGCAGGAATATTACTAGGAGCATTTTGGCAGGTTATTGTAATATTTGGTCTTCATTATGCTTTTATACCAATTTTAATAAATAACATTACAACTATGCACAAGGACCCAGTAAATGCAATTTTATGTGTAACCGTATTTGCCTTAGCAGGAGTTTCTCTAGGATATGCTTTGAAGGTGAAAGATAAAGAGAAAAAAGCTTTTGGTTTTTCAAATGTTATTACAGGTTTATTAGGTGTAACAGAGCCGATAATTTATGGTATTGCTTTACCAAACAGAAAAGCATTCGTATCAGCCTTTATTGGAGGCGGAATTGCTGGAGGAATTACTGGTTTTATGGGAACGTATATGTACGGCTTTGCTGGTGGTGGTCTATTGGCAGCGCCAATGTTTATAAATCCAGCTGGTATAGATAAAAGCTTCGCAGTATTTTGGATTTCCGGCGCTGTAGCATTTATTGTATCTTGTGCTTTAACGTTTTTATTCGGTGTAAATTCTGAAGAAAAAGCAGCATAAAAGTTTTAAGTGAAAAAATTAAGGGATTTCCAATGTAATTTTACAGAAAAATCCCTTGATTTTCTTTACATTTAATAGGATGTTAAATTTGGTTAGTCAATATTATAAAATGATGAGATTGGGGGCAATAGTATGGAAAGAATAAGAGAAGTGCTTGAAGGCAGAGAGAACAACTATATTATGCCTTTCTTCTGGCAGCATGGAGAAGATGAGAGTATACTAAGAGATTATATGAAACAAATAAATAGTGCTGGTATTAGAGCGGTTTGTATAGAATCACGACCACATCCTGATTTCATTGGCTCCTTATGGTGGAGAGATATAGATATTATAATGGAAGAGGCAAGAAACCTAGAAATGAAGGTGTGGGTACTTGATGACAGTCATTTTCCAACAGGCTATGCAGCAGGAAAGATAAAGACTGATTATCCTGAATTAAGGAAATGGTATTTGAATGCACATAGAATAGATGTTAAAGGTCCACTAAAAGACTCTTCATTTATTGTTAAATATTTTCAAGGAAGAGCTGCCTTAATGCCAGGTTATAAAAATGAAGACGAGGTTATTGGGGTAGTAGCTGGGAAAGTTTTAGATACACAAAAAATGAAACTCGACGAAGAAACTCTTGTAGATGTAACTGAATTTGTTCAGGATGGAGTTTTGTATTGGGATTTGCCAGAAGGGGCTTGGAGCATTTTTGTAGTTTACAAAACAAGAAATGGAGGTGAAGACCAAACAAAGGACTATTTAAATCCACTTGTAAAAGATGCTACAAAGGTTTTAATTGATACAGTTTATGAAGCACACTATGAAAGATATAAAGAAGATTTCGGTAATACTTTTGCTGGATTTTTTTCAGATGAACCTAGGCTTGGAAATATAAAAGGTTTTGATGGAGCCCTTGGAAAGACTAAAATGGTATTGCCTTGGAGTGATGAAATGCCTTCGTTAATGGAAAAAGAGATTGGTGAGAAGCCTTTACGAGTAATGCCTCTTTTGTTTGCTGAAGGAAATGAGAAAATGTCTAAAGTAAGGTACAGTTATATGGACATTGTAAGCAAACTTTATGGAGAAAACTTTACTTCTCAGCTAGGAAACTGGTGCAGAGAACATAATGTAGAGTACATTGGACATGTTATTGAAGATAATGGCGCTCACAGTAGGTTAGGATATGGTGCAGGTCACTATTTTAGAGCATTAAACGGGCAAGATATGTCTGGAATAGATGTTATTGGAGGTCAAATAGTACCTGGCATGGATTTTTATCATGATGGATTTTCAAGCTCAGGCTGGAATGGAGAATTTTTTCACTACGGACTTGCAAAGCTAGGAACATCCTTAGCACATTTGGATGTTAAGAAAAAAGGCAGAACTATGTGTGAGCTTTTCGGTGCCTATGGATGGGTGGAAGGCTTAAAGTTTATGAAGTGGCTTACTGACCATTTACTTGTTAGAGGTGTAAATAATTTTGTTCCCCATGCATTTTCTCCTAAGGCTTTTCCAGATTGGGATTGTCCTCCTCATTTTTATGCTGGTGGAAATGATCCGCAATTTAAATATATGAAAATATGGTCAGATTATACTAATAGGATGAGTCATTTGCTTTCAGGAGGAAAACATATTGCGCCAGTAGCTGTATTGTATCATGCTGAAGCTGAATGGTCAGGAAAATATATGCCTTTTGAAAAAATAGTTAAAAAGCTTACTCAAAATCAGATAGATTGTGACATAATTCCAGCAGATGTATTTAGAAATAAAGTTATCGTTCAAGATGGATATCTAAAGCTAAATAACGAACAATATAAGTGTTTAATAATACCATATTCAGAAGCTTTGCCAAAATATTTTCTTGAGGGCATTTATGAGTGTATGAAAAAAGGCTTTGAAGTAATTTTTATTGATAGCCTCCCAAATAGATGTAGCGAAAATATTGATGCTACAAAAATTATTAAAAATATTGTAGAAAATAATAATTTTAATGTAGTAAATAGTGAACTGTTAATTGATTTATTAAGACAGAAGAAGGCTTATGAAATTCAAATTAGTGGTTTTGAGCCTTATTTAACCTATTATCATTATGAGCAAGAAAATTCACATATTTTTATGTTCTTTAATGAAGCACCCTATGATGCAGTAGACACGAAGGTATTTATTCCTATAAATAAAAAAGCAGTTTGTTATGATGCCTTTGAAAATAAGCTAAGAAGCTGCAAAATTGAAGCTAATAATAATGGTATAGAAATTGAACTTAAATTAAGCCCATACGAATCAAAAGTAATAATATTAGTTGATGATGAGTTTAATGAAATACCTTTATATAAAGAAACTGAAGAAATAAAAGTGATTGATATTAGCGGAAAATGGAAGGTTTCTATGGCAGATGCCTTACAGTATCCAAATTTTAAATATATAGAAATAGATAAATTAATAAATTTGGCTAGAAAAGATTTGTATCCTGATTTTTCTGGGACTGTAAAATATGAAGCTTCCTTTGAGATAAGTGAAGTTAGGAAAAATGTTTCTTTAGATTTGGGAGAGGTTTATGAAATAGCAGATGTAAAATTAAATGGAGAAAATATCGGAGTTAAAATAGCACCACCTTATATATTTGATATATCAGAAAAAATGAAAAAAGGTACAAATAACTTAGTGATAGAAGTTACAAACACTTTAGCTAAGTCCCAAAAAGATTTTTTATCACAATTTGCGGTACAAGAACCTACAGGGCTTTTAGGACCAGTTTTAATAAAATCATTTTAAGATTGAGAGGAACAACAAATGTTTAACATATTTAATAAAAATAAATTTGAAATAGTGTCTCCTGGTAAAGGTATACTAAAAAGTATTACTGATGTCAAGGATGAAGTGTTTTCGTCTAAGGCTCTAGGTGATGGATTTATTGTTGAACCTACTGCTGGAGAAGTATATTCACCAGTAGATGGAATCGTAGAGGCTACTTTCCCTACTAAACATGCCATTGGAATAAAGTGCAGTAATGGTATGGAAATATTGGTTCATATAGGTGTAGATACGGTGAAGCTTAATGGTGAAGGGTTTGAATTATTTGCTAGTAATAACCAAAAGATAAAAGCTGGACAATTGTTACTTAAATACAATATTGAGGAGATAAAAAGTAAGGTTCCAGCAGTTGATATAATAGTCATATTCAGCAGTGGTGAAGAGTGTGAAATAAAGAAAGCTGGACAAGCTGTGAATATTGGAGAAAAAGATATAGTAGAAATAAAAAGCAAATAAAAGTAAATTAATAAAAGCGTCTTTATGGGAGTTATATAAGCTTACATAAAGATGCTTTTATTAATAGGAAGAAGAGCTTAAATTTTTGGTGTATTTTCCTTTCTATATTGAGTTGGGGACATACTAAAATTTTTCTTAAAGGTTCTAATAAAGTGTTCCTGACTTGAATATCCTACAGCTTCGGAAATATCTCTTATGCTAATGTTTGTTGATTTTAACATAAAACAAGCTCTTTTTAATTTAATATTCCTAACAATATCTGTAAAATTAAGCCCAGTAGAAATCTTAATAAGTTTGCTTAAATAAGCAGTAGAAAAATGGAAGTTTGTACAAAGTTCCTCTAAGGTAACAGTGGAATAGTTGTCTTCAATGTAAGTCAATATTTTAGCAATTAAATTAGATTCTTCTTTTACTTGAAGAGGTGCTTCTACATTACTTTCGTGATTCTGCAATAAGTATGCAAAAAATACTATTAACAAAGCATTCGTTAATTTTTTACTATACTTATTTTTTGAAATGAATTCATTTAGCATATCCAATAACACATTTTTTAACTTTTCATCATTTCCAGTATGAAAAGTAAGGTAATTTTTTCTGCTCTTTTCATAAAGAATTTCAGTAAAAAAAATAGATAAAATGTTTCTGCCTGTTAGCAATTCAAAGAAGGATTCGTTGAAGGTACTTTTTCGTATAAGAACATTTATTACAATGCTATCATCAAAAACTGATATCGAATGTTTTGTGTTAGGGGATAGAATACATAAGTCTCCTTCTGAAAATTGTACCTTGTTTCCACTAATTTCTTGCGAACAGGAACCCGAAAATACATAGAACATTTCAAAAAAAGCATGACGATGGAAAAAAGATGGGGTATACCTGTAATGCTTAAATAATGCAATATCAACTTCACCAGCTGCAAGCCAATCATCTGGCATATAGTTTGGAAGAAAGGAACACTCAGGAATAAGGATGTTTTTTTCCTTAACGAAATTGATGTCTATATTTTTGATGAAATTATTAAAAGTTTCATCATCCTTTTTTGATTCATAGTATTGTTTGTAAAAAAGTTCATCTTCAGTATATTCATTGAGCCAATTGATTAAAGCAGCATTATCCATAGTTACCTCCAGTAAGAATTCTACAATATAATTGGATTATAAAAAAAAGAACAAAAAAAATCAATTAAATTGAACAAAAATGTGAATTGGATAAAAAAATAAGAAGTATTAGAATAAATACAGTAAACGATAACAAATAAGAAGAGCGTACGGCTTCTAAAAAGGTTAAAACGTTTTACATGGCTTGAAAACGATAACTCGGTATGTTAAGAGATGATTATTAAGGAGGAAACAAAATGGAAGGTTCAGATATGAAAAAGCTTGGCGTAGGAAGAAAAGTAACATATGGTTTTGGAAACTTAGCAGCAAATCTACTATTAACAACAGCAAATGCTTTTATTAGTTATTTTTACACTGATAGTGTAGGATTAACGGCAGCATCAGTAGGACTTATTTTATTAGCAGGCAGAATTCTTGATGGAATTGCAGATATAGGTATGGGTATTATTGTTGATAAAACAAAATCAAAGTATGGAAAAGCTCGTCCTTGGCTTTTGAGATTAGCAATTCCATATGGTCTTGCAATTGTATTATTATTTAGTGCACCTAATTTTGGTGCAAACGGTAATGTAATTTATGCTTTAGTAACTTATCTTTTATCTATGTTTATATTTACAGGTATTAATGTTCCATACAATACTTTAACTGGATTACAAAGTCAAGATCAAAAAGAAAGAGAAGCTTTAAGCTCTTTTAGAACTGCCTTTGGATTTTTAGGAGCATTAGCTGTTAATATGGGAACAATGCCAATTGTACAGGCTTTAGGCGGTGGCAAAAAGGGTTGGCTCATAACTGCAGTAATCTATGGTTTGTTTGCAATAGTTTTATATTATATTTGTTTTAAAAATAGTATAGAAATCGATGAAGTTAAAGATGAAGCAATATTGGATAATAGACCTAAAACCCCTTTAATTGAAGGCATTAAGGGATTGCTTAGTAATAAATATTGGGTAATAGTAATTGTAATGGTTATTATAGGAAATTTGGTTTCAGGACTAAGTGGAGTAAATGTTTATTATGCACAATATGTATTGGGAAATCCTGAGTTAGTTGGTTTAATAGGTTTAGGATCTTTTTTACCTATAATTATTGGTGTAGTTTTATCAGGCCCAATTATAGTTAAGTTTGGTAAAAGAAATGTTTCTATTGCAGGGACAATATTATCTATAATCGGATGCATAATTATAATGATTGCTCCTAGTAATGTAGTATGTCTAATGGCAGGATTAATCGTTAAAGGTTTAGGTTCTGCACCAATGTTAATTGCTAGCTTTGCAATGCTTGGAGACACAGTTGAATACGGTGAATGGAAAAGTGGAACTCGTTTTGAAGGACTTACCTTCAGTGCTGAAAGCTTTGGAGAAAAAATAGGTACCGGATTAGGCGGAGCTGCATTAGGAGCAATATTAAGTGTAGGTGGTTATATTGGTGGAAAGGCAGTACAAAGTGCTTCTGCAATGTTTGCTATTAAAGCTTCATTTATCTACGTTCCAATTATACTTTATGTATTAGTAATTATACTATTATTTGCTTATAAGTTAGATGGCGAATATCCACAAATTATCAAAGAATTAAATGAAAGAAAAGCTTCAAATTAACTAATGCTAAGAGGCTGCTTAATAGCAATTATGATTTAAACAGCTTCTTATCTCCATATTAAAGCTAAAGCTAATATTAAAATGATTAAGAGGTGATATTAAAAATGAGAATAGTAAAACTCAAGACAAATGGTATAGAAAACCCACTAGGCTTTCAATTAGGAAAAGTTAGATTATCTTGGATTACAGAGGACACAAATTCAAAAATGCAAGCTTTTGCACAAGTACAAATTTCATTAGAAGATAGTTTTGAAAATGTAATTTATGATAGCGGAAAAAGGGATGATATAGATAGCTTAGCTTTTGTACCAAGCATTACATTAAAGCCTAGAACTCGTTATTTTTGGAGGGTAACTGTTTGGGGGGATAATGGCGATATTGCTGTAAGTGAAATTGCATTTTTTGAAACTGCAAAAATGGAAGAAAATTGGACTGGCTTATGGATCACATCAAGTTTTGATAAAGAGAAACACCCACTAATCAGAAAAAAATTCAGTTTGCCATCGGATATAAAATCTGCAAGAGTGTATATTTGCGGCCTAGGTTTATATGAATTTGAGATTAACGGCAATAAAGCTAGTGATGAATATTTTGCACCAGGTTTTAATGCTTATGATTTTTGGATTCAATATCAAACATATGATATTACAAGATTATTGAAAAAAGGTGACAATTGTATTGCTTTTATGCTTGGTAATGGTATGTATAAAGGCAGATTTGGGTTTGATGGAGGTTATATAAACTTATATGGTGATAAATTTGCACTACTTTGTGAAATTCATGTAACTTTAAAGGATGGAACAGTTATAGTAATAGGAACAGATAATAGTTGGAGATGCACTGAATCACCAGTTAAATTTAGTGGCATCTATGATGGTGAAATATATGATTCTAATGGTGAAATTGAAGGATGGTCATCAGAATATATAGATGACACTACATGGAATGCTGTAAATTTAATCGATTTAGGGTATGAAAAATTAAAACCAAGATTAAGTCTTCCTGTAAAAATTAAAGAAGAAATTAGACCTATAAAAATAATCCACACAAAAAAGGGCGAAACTATTTTAGATATGGGTCAAAACATGACTGGATGGATAAGATTTAAGACAAAAGCAAAAAAAGATACTGAACTTTTGTTAGAATTCTGTGAAATACTTCAGGATGGATGCTTTTACAGGGATAATCTTCGTACGGCGAAGGCAGAATTTAGATATATATGTAATGGTGATTGTAAAATAATCCAGCCACACTTTACGTATTATGGTTTTCGATATGTAAAACTTTCTGGTTTTGATGAAAATATTGAGATTGAAGATTTTACTGGATGTGTAATATATTCAGATTTAAATATAACAGGAAATATAGAAACTTCAAAT
>JAJXWJ010000090.1:0-6561 GCA_021781655.1 Bacillota bacterium
AAATTTTTAAAGATACAAAAAAATAAAAACATTACTCACTTTTTGAGAATAATAAAAAGCTTGAAACCCATTGATTTTATTAGGTTTATCAAGCTTTTTGTTTTCTTAAAGTGTCAAAGACGAGATTATATTGATTTAATTTTGATTTGTCAAACTTTTTTTGATTACTAAAGCTCTTCAATTATACATCTATGCTCTTTCTTCTTTGAATCATAACATATTGCTACTGCTAAAACCCTTTTGCCTTCATTCTCCCGTTTTAACTTTTCTACATATTCTTTTTCTCTAATTTGATTTATGGCTACTTCTGGTAGTTCATCTTTTTTTAGCTCAACAACAAACGGAATATCATTTTTTCTTCAATGGTTTTATTATCTCCTTTGACCGTTGATTTTAACATCTTTTTCGAGTTTTCTATTATTTCTGAAACATATCCAAAGGATTTGTCTCGTAAAGCTTTTTCAAATTCTTTCATTAGCTCCTTATTAGGGATTCTTAAGTATCCGTCATAATACGATAAAAATCCTAAAACTATCATTGCTGAATATATTTCTTCTTTATTCCTAGGTGCACCCTGCCCTGCTCTAAAATCCTCATCTATAACAATATCTATTTCTTCACCAGAAACCATCTCTATAACATCATCTCTAATATCCAACGTATTATACTTTAAATACTCTGCCACTTCGTCCATTGCTCCAGTATTAGTCCAATAACTTTCTAAGTAGTTATTTTGAAGTGCTTTTACTACAGACCTTGGATTATATAATCTAGTTCCTTTTGCAGTTATATATCCGTTGTACCAGCTTTCTAATTGTTTAAATTTGATATTTTTATTTTTATTGCATAATCCCATTACTTCATCTTCTGTAAATCCAAAATACTCATCAAAGGTTCTATCTTTTAAAAAAGTATATTCATCAAACATATTTAGTGCTGAACCACTAGAATATTTCTTAATCGGAAGAACTCCTGTCATATAAGCTAAAGCTACATATGGCTGGTCCTTTAATAGGTTTCTTAAAAATTCCAAAAAGTCATTTTGGTTTTCTACGAAAAGATTGTTAGTGAAAATATAATCCCATTCATCAAATATAAATATAAACTTATCATTTAAGCTTTCTAATAAATCACTTATAGAAAAATATTTTTCTATATCAGCATTAGGATACTTTTCCAATATATCATTTTTTAAATTAGTCCTTATTCTACTAATATAGTTTTCATAGGTATTCCCTAAATCCGATAAATTATTAAAACTTATATTTATTACATTATATTTATTTAAATTCTCTTCGTAACTATTTATTTTACTAATATTAAGCTTATCGAAAATTTCTTTTGAGTCTATTGCTTTAGAATAATAAGCTCCTATCATATCTGCCACACTAGATTTTCCAAAACGTCTTGGTCTGGTTATACATATATAACCATTAGCTGTATTAATGACTTTACTTATTTTCTCAATCATATTTGACTTGTCAACAAAATAATCTGTGTTTATCAACCTTTTATAATTTTCTAGAGGCCTATTCGTATTTAAATATATAGACAACGTATCATCCACCTACGCTTTACTCATTTTTATTTATTATCCAAAAACTAAGATAATTATATCATAATCAAAAAAAATTATTTAAACTAAGCTTTACAAAGGGGTATAATTTTAAGTATTCTAGCAATATTTTCTGAAACCTTCTCAATACTTTTAAATCCATCCTTAAGTGCTTCATCAAGTTCCTTTGGTTTATCTATAATTCCAAACACAGCTGTAATTCCCATTGAATATAATTCATCAATATTATCGCCAACTTTTCCTGCAAGAACTATTACAGGTATATTGTACTTTTTCCCAATTTGTCCTATACCCGCAATTGTTTTACCATACTTTGTTTGGTAATCCACACTTCCTTCTCCAGTGAAAATATAAGCTGCTCCTTGAACTTTTTCCTCAAAATTTGTATGCTTTAATACTAAATCTACACCACTAACCATATTAGCTCCAAGCAATATAAAAGCTGCTCCAAGTCCACCAGCAGCTCCTGCCTTTGGCATATTTCCAACATCAACCTTCAAGCATTCTTTTATTATTCTCGAATAATTTAACATGCCTTCTTCCAAAACTTCAATTATCTTCTCATCTGCACCCTTTTGGGGAGCAAAAACAAAGGTAGCACCATTTTTACCTACCAATGGATTCTCAACATCACAAGCAACTTCTATATTTATATCCTTTAATCTGGAATCTAAAGAAGAAACATCTATATAATCAATATTTATAAGTTCTTTCCCTCCAAGTCCGATTTTTTCACCAAATTTGTTATAAGCCTTAGCCCCTAAGGCCATTAGCATTCCAAGTCCTCCGTCGTTTGTGGCTGATCCCCCAAGACAAATTATTAAATGCTTTGCACCATTGTCGAGAGCATCAATAATAATCTGACCAACTCCATAGGTTGTTGTGTTGAGAGGATTCCTAGCTCCTTTATTTATGAGCTGAAGTCCACATGCCTTTGCAATTTCAATTACTGCTTTCTTATCTTCAGATATAAATCCATATTGTGCTTCTATTTTTCTCCCTAAAGGGTCTGTTACTGTAACCTTTCGAAATTCGCCTTTTCGTGCATTTATTATTACTTCAAGAGTCCCTTCACCGCCATCCGCCATTGGAATAAGTTCTATTTCTGCAGATGCAAATACTTTTTCAATTCCGGCTTTCATAGCTTCTGCAGCAGCTAAAGAAGTTAGGCTTTCTTTAAAAGAATCTGGGGCTATAATAAACTTAGGGGTATTCATTTTGTTTATCAACTCCCTATTTATATTTTAATTTACTTAATTATACCCCATAAGAAAGGGATTATCTATATAATGATACAAAGGTTATTTCAAGGAAAGTTCCAAACAAATTGAATTTGCCATTTCACTAATTTTACTATTTTCATTATCACAAGCAGCTATTATACTTTTTTTATAATCTTCCTTATAATTATTTCTCATATAGTTTAGTACGTTAACCTTCCACTTCCAAAAATCTTCTGGGGATACATAGAAAAACTTCGGCTGAACCTTTTCTATATAAAATTTTTCGTCCATATTTAAAATATTGTCTGGTGTCAAGAAAGAAGCTAATTCTTTAAGACCAGGAAATTCCTCTTCCTCTTTCCACTTACCTTTATTCATCGGACAAGCATCCTGACAAATATCACAACCGTAAATACAGCTTCCAAAGGCTTTACTTAGTGGTTCCTGAGGCAAATTACGACCACCAAAGGTTGTTAGAAAGGAAATGCATTCCATCGGTGACATAGTAAATGGAGCTGAAAGAGATTTTGTAGGACAGGCTTCCCTACAGCGGTTACAGTTTTCAGGACATTTAACAACATTATTTGTTTCCTTTAACTCCATTTCTTTGTCTGTTACCCATGCTTCAAGATGAACCCAGGAGCCATTCTCTGTATATAAAAAATTATTTTTACGAATTATACCAAGTCCAGCCTGTAAAGCTGCCCATCGCATTCCAACCACACCAAACTTTTGATTTGTCTCTACCTTTAAACCTAATTCTTGCATATATTTTTCTAGATCACGATTATTCTGATATTCTTTTGTCTCTTGATCAATACGTGTATCAAATAAATATGCTTTTGCAATATGCCCTTTTAGTTCTTCTGGAACTTTATATTTTCCGTACTTAGCAGTAAGTACTACAACAGATTTTGCCCAAGGATATATTTCTTTTACATTTACCAGACGCTCTTGGTTTTGATAAAAAAACTTTGATTTCGGAACTTTTTCAATACGTTCATTAAATTTTTCTGCATATCCATCCATCAAATCTATGGAGATAATACCACACTTCTCATAGCCTAGTTCGTAAGCCCTTTTCTGAATTCTTTGCTCAATAGTATTCAAAATCTACACCCTCTTCTGTTATTCTCTTTCAACTACCATTGCAGTTCCCTGACCTCCACCAATACATAGTGTAGCAAGTCCCTTCTTTGCATCCCTTTTTTGCATAGCGTATAGTAAAGTTACTAAAATTCTTGCACCAGATGCACCTATTGGATGTCCAAGTGCTATAGCCCCACCATTGACATTCACCTTATCCATATCTAAATTTAAATCTTTTGTTACTGCTATACTTTGAGATGCATATGCCTCGTTAGCTTCAATTAAATCCAAGTCTTCAGGTTTTAAGTTTACTTTATCTAAAGCTGCTTTAGTTGCATAAAATGCACCATAGCCCATAATAGCTGGGTCTAGTCCAGCTGAGCCGTAAGAGGTGATTTTTGCAAGTGGTTTTATTCCTAACGCTTTAGCTTTATCAGCACTCATTATTACCAAAGCTGCTGCTCCATCATTTAATCCAGAAGCATTACCTGCAGTTACTGTTCCATCTTTCTTAAATATAGGTTTTAATTTTCTTAGTGCTTCAATTGTATTTCCGAATCTAGGAAACTCGTCTTGATCAAATATTATTTCACCTTTTTTGCTCTTTATTACTACCGGAACAATTTCAGCCTTAAACTCACCATTTTTGATTGCTTTTTCAGCCTTTTGCTGAGACTTTAGTGAAAATTCATCCTGTTCTTCCCTTGTTATATTCCACTTTTCTGCAACATTTTCCGCTGTTACTCCCATATGATATTCATTGAAGGCATCCCATAAACCGTCTTTTATCATTTCATCTATTAATTCACCATGTCCCATTCTTTGTCCCCATCTTGCATTATTTAATAAAAATGGAGCGCTAGACATGTTTTCCATGCCACCAACTACAATAGCATCTGCATCTCCGGCTTTAATAATTTGAGCAGCTAAGCTTATTGTCCTTAGACCTGAGCCACAAACCTTATTAATTGTAAATGCAGGTATTTCTACTGGTAAGCCTGCTTTTACAGCTGCTTGCCTAGCTGGGTTTTGTCCAAGTCCTGCTTGAAGTACATTACCAAAAATAACTTCATTTATTTCTTCTGGTTTTATACTTGCTCTTTTAACTGCCTCTTTTATTACTATTGCTCCTAAATCTACTGCAGGAACATCCTTTAGTGTTTTTCCATATGCACCTATTGCAGTTCTAACTGCACTTACTATCACTACTTCTCTCATAATAAATTCCTCCAAACATACTAGGGGTTTGGGCTGTGCCCATGTTCCCTCATGAACAATCATTTATCACTCTCGTTCTTATACTAGGGGTTTGGGCTGTGCCCATGTTCCCTCATGAATAATCATTTATCACTCTCGTTCTCATACTAGGGGTTTGGGCTGTGCCCATCTACCCTCATGAATTAACTTTTCTAATGCTCTCTATTGTCTTTACTTCTTAAATATTAGACCAGTCTGTTTATTTTTCTTAAAACAGACTTCCTTATTTTTTATCAAAAACTCTTCTTATTTCACCACCTTGTACTCTTCATATATTTTGATTAGATCTTGCTGCATCATTTTTATTGTGTTTACATCCTTACCTATCCTGTAATAAACAAGATATCCTTCATATATTGCAAAAGCACGAGTTGATAATATATTTATTTTATCTTCTGGTATTCCAGAAAACTTAAAAACAGAAGCAAATAATGCAATTAGTTTATTTAGCGAGTTATAATAATGCTCTGAAATGTCTATATCCGAAAAGGCTATTTCTAAGCCTAATACAGCAAAGGGGCATCCAAAATGCTTTTTATTTTCTGCTCCCATAATCATATCCTCAGTTACAGCTGTTATAAATTCGTTCCAATTTGCACCTACAGATTTACTTGTTAGCCAACCTGTAAACTTTTTTTCAAAATACTTTGAAACTTCTATAGCTAAATCCTTTTTACTAGAAAAGTGAAAATAAAAGGATCCTTTAGGAAGTCCTGTGCCTGCTAAAATATCATTAATTCCAGTAGCATTATAACCTTTTTCTAAAAATAATTGTGCTGCACATTCAATTAGTTTTATTTTAGATTGTTCTCCTTTTGTTGTTTTAATCACTTTATCACCCCACATTAATTTGTCTAAATTAATAATAGACCAATCTGTCTATTTTGTCAATTGCTTTTTCAAGCATATTTCTATATTTTCTAAATCAAAATATTCTTTAAAACTTATATTTATTAAATTTTATTATTTTATTTATACTACTACTTATAAATAAAATATTAAAAATAGTAGCTCAATACTAACAATTTGAAAACTACTATTTTTTGATTATATTAATCTGAGTGATTTCAATTATTATATTATTGATAAATTTCTAACCTAATTATCATCTTTACCTTCATCATTACTATCGCTACTTTTTTCATCATTACTATTGCTACTTTTTTCTACTGATTTTGTGCTATTGTCTTTATTAACTTGCTCAATGGGTTTGCTTCCTACACTACTTTCACTTTCAGGTTTGCTTCCTACGCTACTTTCACTTTCAGGTTTGCTTCCTACACTACTTTCACTTTCGGGTTTGCTTCCTACACTACTTTCACTTTCGGGTTTGCTTCCTACACTACTTTCACTTTCGGGTTTGCTTCCTACACTACTTTCACTTTCGGGTTTGCTTCCTACACTACTTTCACTTTC
>JAJXWJ010000090.1:6571-13259 GCA_021781655.1 Bacillota bacterium
CACTTTCGGGTTTGCTTCCTACACTACTTTCACTTTCGGGTTTGCTTCCTACACTACTTTCACTTTCGGGTTTGCTTCCTACACTACTTTCACTTTCGGGTTTGCTTCCTACACTACTTTCACTTTCGGGTTTGCTTCCTACACTACTTTCACTTTCAGGTTTGCTTCCTACGCTACTTTCACCTGTGTTATTCACACCACTTTTAGCTGTATTTTCTTTTTGTATGTCGGTCATTATCTCAGTTACCTTTGCATCTTTGTACTCGTCTACAGTAGCAGTTGGATCTACCGCTTTTAGTTTATTTATAAGATTAAGCTTTCCAGCTGTTATACCTAATGTTTTTGCCTTTTCTCTAAGAGCTAAGGCAACATTACTTTCATATATTATTGCATTTTTCCCATTTTCTTTTAGCGCTCCACTAGCACCAGTCTTTGCCTCAGATTCTAATTTGGTTGCTGTACTTGCATTATCTGTTTCAGATGTAAGTGAAATAACTGTTGATCCATCCTTAGCTATAAATCCATTATTAGCAGCAGATATAACCAAAGCACTAACTGCTTCAGTAACATTTGATCCAGTCACATTTACTCCATATAATATTTTCTTACCATCATTATTGTAGCCTTCAACTTTTACAACTTGACCAAATGGGTTTATTCCTAATTCTACACTGGGATTAATGTCTAAACTCATATATGCTACTGGTGTTTTGGCATATACATAGCCCCCAATACTTAAGCTAATAAATAAAGTTGCCAAACAAATAATTATTGCTAACCTTTTCCTCATAGTTAATAACCCCCATTTTATAGTTTAATATTTTTAATATTCTGATTTTTTGCCAATGTATAATATCTTACTTTATTATCGATATTACTATTAATAAATTTATATTAATAATAAATTATTGTTATTTGAATCAACAATTCTTCTTGGAACGAAATATTCCTCATTTTCAAATATCTCTGTTTGAAAATACATTATAGTTCCTTCTTTATAGAGACATTTTGGTAGCTCCACAATAGCTGCCGATATATTACACTATGACTTAACGTTAGAGTCAATAGCTATTTTATATTTATTTAACTATGGTATAATAAAGTATATTAGTTAAAATATACACATGCAACTATATAAGGGGTAGATATAATGAAAAAATATATGTTATTACCAATTATTTTTACGATTATTCTTACAGCTAGCGGATGCTCAAATAATAATTCCAGAAATAATATTAGCTCCTCTAACAATAAGAATAATTACGTTACCACAAAAAATGTCACAAATGAAGAAAAAGCTTTAGAAACTTCTTACAGGAAGCCAGCAAATTTAGAAGAACCTTCTACCGAAGATGCTAAAAATTTTAATGCTTCTATTAAAAATGGAAGCGTAATTATGGTTTCTAGAAATAATAGTAATGAAGTTTACAATATATATATGTTAGACAAATTTATTGATGCTTTCAGCAGTGGTAAGCCTAGTTATGTGAGAGTAATTAAGGTTATGATAGATAATAATGGTGCATACTTGGTAAATAAACTTGATGACTATGAAACTGATGGCAAGATTATTAAAGATACTTCCTATGATACCTATAGTAATAAAAACAAATTTATTCCAGCAACCCCAATATATTTACCACAAATCGTGAAAACTGGAAACGGTAATTTGATTAGATATGCTGCTTTAGAAAGTAAGGATACACCAGATTATATGGGTGCTACAATAATTAGTTTTGATAAAAATTGTATAAAAAATTAGTGTTATAGTTTATAATGCAACGTGTACTTAAAAATGATAAAATGATGAACCCAGAAATTTAAATCGAAAGGAGCATCCATATAAAAATGAAAAATATTGGACTTGTACTTGAAGGCGGAGGGATGAGAGGACTATATACTTGTGGTGTATTAGAATATTTTTTAGAACATAACATAGACTTTAACTATATTATCGGAGTTTCAGCAGGTGCTTGTAATGCGGCTTCATATATATCTAAACAGAAGGGACGAAATGAAACTGTTAATATTAGCTTTTCTAAAGACAAGAGATATATGAGCATACGAAATCTTATTTTTAAAAAATCTTATTTTAGATGGGATTTTATTTTTGATGAAATTCCAAATAAACACCACCTATTTGATTTTGAAGCATTTAACAATTCCTCTTGTAAATTTTTAATTGGAGCTACAGATTGTGCTACAGGAAATGCTGTATATTTTAATAAAGAAGATGTTGGAAAAAATTTCACTCCTATTATAGCTTCTGCTTCTTTACCTTTAATATCTAAAATGGTTAAATTTAAAAACTACGAGCTTCTAGATGGCGGCATTTCTGATTCTATTCCAATAAAAAAATCTATGCTAGACGGTAATGTTAAAAATGTAATTGTATTAACAAGGAACAAAGAATATAGAAAAGGTCCCATAAAACATACAGAAATCTATAAATTAAAATACAGGAAATATCCCAAATTAATTAATGCAATTTTTAATAGATATAAAAATTACAATGAAACCTTAGATTATGTAGAAAAACTAGAAAACGAGGGCAAGGTATTAGTAATAAGACCGTCAAAACCTTTAGAAGTTGGAAGAGTTGAAAAAGACCCCATAAGATTAAAGGCATTATTTGATAATGGATATGAAGATGCAAAAAAACAGTTTTAGTGAACTTGAAAGATTTATTGAAGATGCATAAAAGCAAATCCATTGCAATTATTAATAAATTTAATTTCAATACCCAATAAGTTTTTTTAATAATATATAAAGAGGTAAATATTATGTCGAAACCCTACAAATTGATTTTAGCCATATTTGAACTTTTATTAGCAATACCTTTTTTAGGTGCAATTTTAGTAATTTCTCATAAATGGACTCCATTATTAGTATTATTTGTGCTTCATGCCATTGGTATCTTTTTAGCTTTTGGAGAACATAAAAGAAAAGGCTGCCACATATTAGGCATGGTAACTAATGCACTCGCCTGGATTCCTATATTAGGAATGCTTTTGCATGCAATTACAGGTATAGCATTATTGTTTGATTTTTTCACAGAATCAAGATAAAGTTTTAATAAAATAGGAGGGAAAACCTCCTATTCAAAAAAAACTATGTATATATAATATCATATTTACATAGCTTTTTTCCATTACAATACTTTTATACTTCTTCTAAAAATATTGCTTCGCAATTTTATTTTTTTTGCACCTTATTGAATAGTCTCCGGTGATCCTTTAAAAGAATATTTTGTACAAGACGCTTCATCTATGTAAAATACTTCGAAAATACCATCTCCTAGTTTGTAAAGATTACTTGGACCTGTTGGATCTTGAAGCATTGCAGCACGTGCTTCATCTCTGTCATCTCTTACTAATTTTCCAGTAAGCCTGATCCATGTACCATCTTTCCCCATACCAGAAATTTCAACCCTTGAATTAGTAGTCATTTGCTCATAACACTTTTTTGTATTATTTGTACAAATATATGCCTTTCCTTCAAATTCACATACAGAGCTAAAAGGACGAACATGCGGTTGATCTCCTTCAACAGTTGCAATATAAAATACACCTACTCCTTTAAGTGCTTCAGCAATTTTATTCATTACTTTTTTTCTCCTCTCAATATTCATATTGTTTTACTTACAATTTAATTATATAATATAGTAACAAACTAACAAGTACGATATTTTATGATATTAGTATCACAAATGATACTATAAGAGGTGTAAAATGAAAAAAAACTTATATGGAAAATGTCCATATGTAACAGCACAAAAGGTTTTATACGGAAAATGGACAATTGTAATTTTGCATTTATTAAACAACGATGAGCCCATCAGATTCAATGAACTTCAAAGGATGATGCCTGAAGAAATGACTCATACAACTCTATCTAGGCAATTAAAATATTTAGAGAAGGAAAAGATGATAATTAGAAAAGATTATGGAGAAATACCTCCAAGAGTAGAATATAGTTTAAGTGAAATAGGAAAAAGCTTCAAAACTGTTTTAGATGAAATTGAAAAATGGGGAACTGATTATATTAACTTTATGAATGTCAATAATGCAGAATAGAAACATAATGCGAACTAAGTTACTTTTAAAAATCGTTATAAAGAAAACCGCAGTAAGATTTAATTGACAATGGACAATTGAGAATTGACAATGAAGGACATTTTTCTTCCTTTCAGTCAGAAAAACTACAAATTATTATTTTTAGATTTTCCGTAGCTAAGCGTAGGAAAATCCACCATCATTGCCAATTGTCCATTGTCAAATGTCAATTAATATATAATGCGTTTCACTTTTTATCTATTTAAACTTAAGAGTTAGTTCGTAATATTATTTTTAGATATTATCAACTAACACTGCTCTAGTAGGTGAACCTTCAATACCCTGAAGCTTTAAAGGAAGCGCTATTAAGGTGTATTCCCCTGCCTTTATATCTTTTAGTCTTAGCCCTTCAAGAACGGTGGTCCATTCTCCACCTAATAAAGCTATGTGGCTTTCATGCTCTGGTTGTGATCTTTCAACACTTAAAGCATCAACTCCTATTCCTTTTATCTTTTTGTCCTTTAAATACTTAGCAGCTGTTTTTTCGATAAATACGAAGTTTGAGTTAAATTCATCTTCGTAAGAATTTTGTGTTTTAAAAATTACGAAATCATTTTCTTTAATATCTAAATCTTTAATATCTTCAGCTGTAATTTGCTCCTTTAAGCTAGACAAATCAAACACTTTGCATTTTGTTATACAATTGTATAAATCTTGACTTTCTATTGTAGCCCCACCTTCAACCATATGAAGTGGTGCATCAAAATGTGTTCCTGTATGAGTATCTAAAAATATTTTAGTTTCAAAATAATTTCCTTTTGTATAATCTGAAGTATATGAAACTGTAGGCTTTTTTGCTTCAATATTTTTGTATACCTGCATATCCTTATTAATAGTCATTGAAATATCATAAATCTTCATTTTTAACACCATCCTATATTTTATTTAATATATCCACCCTTCATTGCTGAAGTTGCAGATTTTGTATAAACTCCTAAAATGCCTTTTGTAAATCTAGGTTCAGGCTTTACCCACTTTTCTTTTCTTTTTCTCAATTCACATTCAATTTCATTTTCAGTTTTTTCTATTCCTCTGATACCTACTATATCGATTTTCCTTTCTAAAATATCTATTCTAATAAGATCTCCATCTTCAACAAGTGCTATTGGCCCTCCTTCAGTAGCTTCTGGAGAAACATGTCCAATTGCAGGTCCTCTTGTTGCCCCTGAAAATCTTCCGTCGGTAATTAATGCTATAGACTCAACTAACTCTTCATCGGATGCTATAGCTTCTGTAGTATAAAACATTTCTGGCATTCCTGAACCTTTTGGCCCTTCATACCTAATAAACACAGCATCACCTGGTTTAATATTTTTATTTAAAACATTTTTTAAAGCTTCTTCTTCGCAATCAAAAACTCTAGCTTTTAAAACTACCTTTAACAATTTTCTTGAAATAGCTGAATGTTTAACCACTGCACCATCAGGTGCTAAATTTCCTTTCAAAATAGCAATAGCTCCTTGCTTTTGAATTGGATTTTCTTTAGATTTTATTACTTCTTCTTTATTAATACCTAAATCTTTAATTAATTTTTCATGATATTCATAATAGCCTTCATTTTTTAAATCTTCCAAGTTTTCTCCTAAGGTTTTACCTGTAACCGTTAATACATCTAAATGTAAAAACTCCTTAATCTGTTCCATTACCCTAGGAACTCCACCAGCATTCCAAAAATATGAACCTGGATAGAATCCACTTGGTCTTATATTTACAATATAAGGTATTTTTTTGTGTATCTCATCAAATAATTGTGGTTCTATTTCAATGCCAAGTTCTTTGGCAATAGCTGGAATATGCAACAAGCAATTGGTTGAACCTGCTATTGCAGCATGAACCATGATGGCATTTTCAAAAACCTTCTTAGTCATAATCATAGATGGTTTTATAGATTTGTCCACTAGTTTCAATATTTGTATGGAAGCATTTATTGCTGCTTCTTTTAATTTAGGCGAAGTTACTGGTATTAATGCTGTTCCAGGAAGTGCAATTCCTAAAGCTTCAGCCATTACCTGCATAGTAGATGCCGTTCCCATAAAGGAGCAAGCTCCACAACTAGGACATGCATTATGCTTAAAATATTTATATTGCTCTTCTGTTATTTCTCCTCTTTCATACTTTGCACTGTATGTACCAATTTGTTCAAGCGTTAGCATTTTAGGCCCAGGATTCATAATTCCACCTGGAACAAGTATTGCTGGCATATCTAATCTTGCTATTGCCATTAAATGTGCAGGCACTGATTTATCACAGCTTGTAATAAATATTCCACCATCAAATGGTGTTGCACATACGTGAATTTCTATCATATTTGCCATCATGTCTCTTGATGGAAGAGAAAAATTCATTCCATCATGACCTTGTGCCTCACCATCACAAATATCTGTAACAAAGTATTTAGCTCCTTTTCCTCCCTTTTCATTTACAACTTTATAGCTCTCATCTGATAAAACATTAAGATGTGCACTTCCTGGATGACTATGACCATAACTACTTTCTATTATGATTTGAGGTTTATTCAAATCATCAATAGACCACCCTGAACCTATTCTTAAGGAATCGATTTCAGGAGCTTT
>JAJXWJ010000091.1 GCA_021781655.1 Bacillota bacterium
CTTTACGTATTATGGTTTTCGATATGTAAAACTTTCTGGTTTTGATGAAAATATTGAGATTGAAGATTTTACTGGATGTGTAATATATTCAGATTTAAATATAACAGGAAATATAGAAACTTCAAATTCGTTAGTAAATAGATTATTTAAAAATGCTCTATGGGGACAAAAGGGAAACTTTTTAGATGTGCCAACGGATTGTCCTCAAAGAGATGAAAGAATGGGTTGGACTGGAGATGCACAGGTTTTTTCTTCTACAGCTTGTTTTAATATGTATTCACCTGCATTTTATAACAAATATATGTTTGACTTAAGAGAAGAACAGAAGAGGTTAGGAGGATCGGTTCCTTTTGTAGTTCCATCAATAAAACCACAAAATCCGAGTGGTATTATTAATGGAAATGGGTCAACAGCTTGGGGAGATGCTGCAACAATAATTCCTTGGAACCTATATTTACACTACGGAGATAAACAGCAGTTAGAACAGCAATTTGAAACAATGAAAGGTTGGGTAGACTACATAAAAGGAGTAGATGAAGCAACTGGAGGAAACAGACTTTGGACTGTAGGTTTTCATTTCGCAGACTGGTTAGCATTAGATGGAAAAGATCCTTCAGATTTAATAGGGGGAACAGATAAATATTATATTGCATCTGCTTATTATTGCTATTCTGCAGCCTTAGTGTCAAAAGCAGCTAAGGTACTAGGAAATAGTAAGATTGAAAAAGAATACAGAAAATTATCTGAAGAAATAAGACAGGCAATTTTAAATGAATATTTCACACCAAATGGAAGATGTTCAATTTCTACTCAAACAGCTATGATTGTAGCACTATACATGAATTTAGTTCCAGATAAACATAGAGAAAGAATAATTAATGAATTAAGGCAAAAACTTGAGCATGATAATATGCACCTTACAACAGGTTTTGTAGGTACTTCATATTTTTGCAGAGTACTATCGGATAATGGGGCAAATGATTATGCTTATAAACTTTTATTAAATGATGATTATCCAAGCTGGTTATATGCTGTTAAGCTTGGAGCTACAACAATTTGGGAACGTTGGAATTCTGTCCTTCCAGATGGAAGTATAGGGGATACTGGAATGAACTCTTTAAATCACTATGCTTATGGCTCTATAGCTGAATGGATGTATAGAAATATGTGCGGAATAAACCCAGTGGAAGATGTACCTGGATTTAGGAAAATAAAATTAGCACCAAAGCCACATGGCAGCTTAAAGTATGCTAAGGCAGAGTTTTATTCTCCCTGTGGTCTTATAAAAAGTAGTTGGGAGCTTCAGGACGATGGTAGGTTAAGTTTTCAGTTCGAAGTCCCTTTTAACACTGAAGCACAATTGATTTTGCCTGATGCAGCCATAGGAAAAATATGTGTAAATGGGATTCAACTAAATGAAAGTAAAATAGTAAGAATAGAAAAAAACAATGATGTTATTTGTGAACTTACATCTGGAAAATATAGCTTTGAATATATGCCATCAAAGGATTATAGATATATTTATTCTTTAAACAATAAGCTTAGTGAATTAATTGAAAATGGTGAAACAAAAGCTATTTTACAAAAGATAATACCTGAAGTAGTGGAATGCCAGTTTTTAGAATATATTTCAGATAATAAATTAGCAGAAATAGCAGATAGAGACGTTGGATTTAATATTAATTGGGAAATTGCTTTGAAGGATATAGCAAAAGAATTAAGTGAAAAAGCAGTAAATATTACAAAATAAGAGGTGCAGTAATATGATAAATTTAAAAGAAAAACCTTTCTATTTGTCAGAAGAAGATATCAAATGGGTAGAAACAACAATAGATAATATGACAATAGAAGAAAAAATAGGACAATTATTTTGTCCAATAGGAATGTCAGCAGATGAGAATTATTTAAAAAATGTTATTTTGAGAAAGCATATTGGAGGAATACTTTTTAGAAATGGTGAGGGTTCAGAAATGCAAAAAACTCATAATTTCTTACAAGAAAACTCAAAAATTCCGCTATTGATTGCTGCTAACTTAGAAGCTGGCGGTGATGGAACAGCTGTTGATGGGACAGCTTATGGGAAACAAATGCAAGTAGCAGCAACTGATGATACTGAATATGCATATAAATTAGGTAAAATTTCTTGCAGTGAAGGTGCTGCAGTTGGGTGTAACTGGGCATTTGCACCCGTTGTGGATATAGATATGAACTTTAGAAATCCAATTACAAATGTAAGAACTTATGGGAATGATCCCGAAAAAGTTTTAGCTAATGGATTAGAATATCTAAGAGCAGCAAAAGAATGCAATGTGGCAGTATCTATAAAGCACTTTCCTGGAGATGGTGTAGATGAAAGAGATCAACACCTCTTAACGTCTGTAAATACATTATCATGTGAAGAGTGGGATAAAACTTTTGGAAAAGTATATAAAGGGTTAATTGAAGCAGGAGCATTAACAACTATGATTGGACATATTGCGATGCCAGCTTATCAAAAGAAGTTAAATCCCGAATTGGGAGATAAAATAGTGCCAGCAACGTTATCAAAAGAATTAGTAACTGGATTATTAAGAGAAAAATTAGGCTTTAATGGAATGATTATTACAGATGCTACTCCAATGGTTGGATTTACAGTTGCTATGGAGAGGGAACTTGCAGTACCTACAGCAATTGCAATCGGATGTGATATGTTCCTCTTTAATAAGGATTTAGATGAAGACTATGATTTTATGATGAATGGATATAAAAAAGGAATTATAACAGAAGAAAGATTAACAGATGCTTTAACAAGAATTCTAGCTACAAAAGCTTCATTAAAATTACATGAAGCTCAAAGTAATAATACATTAACAAAAGGTAAAGAAGAATTGAAAGTTTTACGTTCAAAAGAACATTTAGAATGGGCTTGTGATTGTGCAGACAACTCTATAACGTTAGTAAAGGATACACAAAAATTATTACCAATTTCTTCTGATAAACACAAGAAAGTATTATTAGAGATATTAGGAAATGGTGAATCAAATGAGAGAGTATATAAAAAGGTTAAAGAGAGGCTAATTGATGAAGGCTTTCAAGTTTTTGATTACATTCCAGAAATTAGTATAGATGTTAGATTTGATAATTGTGCTGATATAAAAAAGAAATATGATCTAGTATTATATATAGGAAATATTGAAAATGCAAGCAATAAAACGGTATCTCGTATTAATTGGCATACTTTTTTTGGAGCTGGGAACAATCTCCCTTGGTTTGTTGAAGAAGTTCCTACCATGTTTATTAGTGTGGCTAATCCATATCATCTTTTAGATGTACCGATGATAAAGACTTATATAAACTGCTATTCAAATAATGAGTTTGTTTTAGAAAAGGTAATAGATAAAATACTAGGGAAAAGCCAATTTAAAGGAGTAAATCCAATAGATCCATTCTGTGGAAGAGAAGATACAAAATATTAATTAATATGATAATAGGTGTAACTTAAAAGGTTGCACCTATTAACCTTGGAGGCGGTTGTAATGAAATATGAAGCAATAATTTTTGACTTGGATGGAGTCATTTGTAATACAGATAAATATCATTTTGAAGCCTGGAAGGCAATTGCGGATAAATTGGGTATTTATTTCGATGAAAAGATTAATAATCGGTTACGTGGTGTAAGTAGAATGGAAAGCTTTAATATAATTCTCGAAAAATATAGTGGAGTTATTTCAGAAAAAGAAAAGATTGATTATACAGAAGAAAAAAATAATATATATAAAGAGCTTTTATCAAAAATGTGTGAGAGAGACTTAAGTGATGAAGTTAAAGAAACATTGATTGAACTAAGAAAAAGAGGGCTTAAGTTAGCTATTGGCTCATCGAGTAAGAATACAAAATATATTTTAAAGCAAATCGGACTGGAAGGATTTTTTGATGCTATCTCAGACGGCAATAATATAACTAATTCAAAGCCAGATCCTGAAGTGTTTCTAAAAGCAGCAGAGTATCTAAAATTGCAACCAGAGAAATGTATGATTGTAGAAGATGCTGTAGCAGGAATTGAGGCAGCAATAAAAGGAAAAATGGATAGTGCTGCTATTGGAGATGCATTATTTAGTAACAAAGCAACTTATAATTTAAAATCATTTAATGAGATATTGATTATAATAAAATAATTTTATAGTTTTAGAGGTTTCAAAGCTAGGTGATAATAATAAAAGTAATGTGGAATTTTCAAACAAGGTAAATAAAAAGTTAGAGGAAGTTTCATGAAATACTGAAATTGAGATTTTGCCTATTATCGGAAACCAAGATTTGCTCAGGCAAAGATATGATTGCAAATAAGGATAAAAAATATATTACCTTTAGATATATTAATTTAGTACTGCGAAAAATATAATTAAAATAGCTAGTAAACGATAACAAGATTGAGTGAGGAGTGAATTAAATGGTAAACCGTATAGTACTAAACGAAACATCATATTTTGGACAAGGAGCTATCTCTGTTATTCCAGAGGAAGTTAAAGGCAGACAATTTAAAAAAGCATTTGTAGTTACAGACAAAGATTTAATAAAATTTAATGTGGCACAAAAAGTAACAAAGACTTTAGAAGATGCAGGTATTCCATTTGAAATTTACGATAATGTAAAGCCAAATCCAACAATAGAAAATGTTTTAACAGGAGTTAAAGCATTTGCAGCTTCAGGAGCAGATTTCCTTTTAGCAATTGGAGGAGGATCTTCAATGGATACAGCTAAAGGAATAGGTATTGTTACAAACAATCCCGAATTTTCAGATGTAAAATCACTTGAAGGTGTAGCAGCAACTAAAAATAAGTCAGTACCAATAATCGCAGTTCCAACAACTGCAGGTACAGCAGCTGAAGTTACAATAAACTATGTAATAACAGATGAAGATGCAGTAAAGAAAATGGTTTGTGTAGACCCTAAAGATATTCCAGTGCTTGCTATCATCGACCCAGAAATGATGAGTTCAATGCCAAAAGGTTTAACCGCAGCTACTGGCATGGATGCATTAACTCATGCTATAGAAGGCTACATAACAAAAGGAGCATGGGTATTAACTGATACCTTTGAACTTAAAGCAATCGAACTTATTGCAAAAAATCTTGAAAAAGCAGTATTTGAGCCTAACAATATAGAAGCAAGAGAAGCTATGGGAGTTGCACAGTACATGGCAGGAATGGGCTTCTCAAACGTTGGACTTGGAATAGTTCACTCAATGGCTCATCAATTAGGAGCTGTTTATGACACTCCTCATGGTGTTGCCAATGCGCTACTTCTTCCATATGTTATGGAATATAATGCGCCAGCTACTGGAGATAAATATAGAGAAGTTGCTCGCCAAATGGGAGTAGCTAATGTAGATTCCATGAGCACTGATGAATATAGAAAAGCAGCAGTAGATGCAGTAATTACATTATCGAAGAAGATAGGAATTCCACAAACATTATCTGAAATAGGTGCTAAAGAAGAGGATTTAGAAAGACTTTCAAAGATGGCATTTAATGATGTTTGCACACCAGGAAATCCAAGAGATACTTCTGCAGAAGAAATTCTTGAAATATATAAGACAGCGTTTAAATAATTACTAAGAAATAGACATTCTCACAGTGAGGATGTCTATTTCTTAGTTGATAGTTTACTAATAATGGTTTCTTTTTTAAAATGTTATTATAGTTAAATTATAAGATAAGAAGGGAAAGCCTATGAAAAAGATAAAATCTAGGTTTTTAAGGCAAATTGTAAAATCATATTCAATAATGTTAATAGTAATAACTTTTATATTTAGTATAATATTATGTTGGCTAATTGGAATTAAAATTCACAATTCCACAATTGAGTACCAAAATGAAATCACACAAAAAACTTCAAATCAGGTAGATGATTTTTTAAATGGGATGAATGATGTAGCAAGTCGTATTGCTTCTGATACAAATATTGTTGTACTTTTTTCAAATCTAAATAACGATCACAATATGAGTAATTATTTTAAAGATGATATAGTTAAAGATATAGATATAGGTAGTGAATTAAAAACAATAAATGGAGAAACAAATCCAGTTTGGAGAATAAGTGTTTACGACAAATATGGTGACTATATATCATCAGGAGCTATTACAGAAAACAATGATGAAATTGAAAAAAAACTAAACAAATTAAATGTTAATGATATAATGATGAATTTGAAATATTCTAATAAAATTATAATTTCACCTGAAAAGGATAGATGGTCAGATTATTTTAAGTCAAAATATATTTCGATTTTAAGACCTGTTATGAATAAGTATGGGAATGATGTTTATGCGGTTGTAGAAGTTCAAGAAGATATTTCTAAACTTGAAAGCGTTGTAGATAGTGGAATTAATAATATGGAAATATGCATATATGATAATAATAATAATTTAATAATTAATCAGGGAAAGATACCAATTAATATTAATAATTTAAAGACATCATATAAATCTTATAACTCTGGTTGGAAAGTAGAAATAATAACAAATTATCAAAATAATTATATTTATGAAATTATAGGTATTTTTGCGATGTCTTATATATTAGTTATAGTATCTATACTAGGTATCAGTTATTTAATAGCAAATAGAATAACAAGACCACTACAGGATTTGAGTTCAAAAGTAAAAAAAGTTTCATCAATAAATTTATCTGTAAAAACAGAAGATGACGATATTGATGAGATAAAAGATTTAGGTGATGCATTTTCAGAGGTGTTAATTAAAATGGGAGATGCAGTTAAGGAAGAGAAGAAAGCTTATTTTTTAGCACTACAATCTCAAATGAATCCACACTTTATTTTTAATGTTCTTTCTGTAATAAGTGGAAGCGCTATGGAGATAGGAAGTGATAAAATAATTGGTATGTGCCAGCAATTATCAGATATTTTGAGATATGTTGCTTCTTATGAAAGTTCTATTGTAACGTTTAAGGATGAAATAGAACATACGATAAACTATCTTAAACTAATGGAGGCAAGATATGAAGATTGTTTTAAATATGAAATTAACGTTAATAAAAAAATAAATGATATTTTAATACCTAAATTAATTTTACAACCGTTAGTAGAAAATTGTTTTAAGGATGCTTTTCACGATATTGAGCCACCTTGGGAAATAAATATAGATATAGGAATTAGAGATGAATGTTGGTATATAAAAGTAAGTGATAATGGAATTGGATTTTCCGAAGGGCAAATTGAAAGTATAGATGAAAAGATAAAACGGTTTAGTACAAGCTTAGAATATAATTACAAGGAATTAAAAATTGGTGGTTTAGGATTGGTTAGTACTATTATTAGGCTAAAACTAGCATTTTATAAAGATATAAAATACTGTATTGAGAGGATAGAAAACAGAATTACGATAATAACTATTAGTGGAAGAATAATGGAAGGAGAAATAAGATGATTAATGTTCTAGTTATAGAAGATGAACCTCCTATTTTACGTGCTACTGTAGCTATGATAGAAGCATCAAATTTTGAATTTAAAGTGGTTGCTACAGCAATAAATGGTAAAAGGGCAATAGAGGAATTAAAAAAGCAAAAAATAGATGTTGTATTTACAGATATAAAAATGCCATTTATGGATGGGTTAGAAATAGCAAAATATATTAGAGATAATTATCCTGATATAATAACAATTATAACAAGTGGATATTCTGATTTTGAGTATGCAAGACAAGGTATTTCATATAAAGTTATGGATTATATTTTGAAGCCTATGTCGAAGGTAAAATTGACTGAAGTTTTAATGAAAATAAGTGAAGAGATAGATAAAAAAAAGCATATAAGAAAAAAAGAAATGTTATTTAAAAAAGTGGACAATTATGATAGTGAAATGATTGATTCTACTTGGCTAGTAATTTTAATTTGTGCAGGTTCAATACCTATTTACGGCAATGATACTATGGTTCCGGCAGTAGCGTTTTGGGACAATCTAAATTTAGAAAATGCTATATCATGTATTTTGAAAGACTATGAATATATAATTTCTAGAGGACATACTATGGCAGAACAAGTTATAGCAATTGAACAAATAAAAACAAAAGATTATGAAAGTATTCCGTCTAAAATATTTGATTTCGCTAATAATGAAGAAATTACTATTACGCTAAATTATAGAATTGGAGTCAAAATATCAGATATTAGCAAGGTGATTGCTGATCTACACGATGAAATGGATGAAAATATTATTTTAACTAAATCTCAAATTTTCAATGAAGGCAAAACTGAGGAGGTAAGGAATGAATTTGAAGATTTAAAAAAATATATTGAGTTGATTGGAAAATTTCTAAAAAAAGGTGACAGGGTTACTGTAATCAATGTTATTTCAAAAGTATTTGAGATGATGGAAAAAGAAGATGCAACACAAGCTCAAGTTATAAGTTTTTTTGATATGATTATCAATTATTGTTATTTCAATGGTGGATTAAATAAAAAAAATATTAGCACAATAAAAAAAGAATTATATGAAACTCTTAATAATTTTACGGATTATAAGAGTAATGCAGAAGATGTAACTTCGGTACTTATTAATATTTTTGAAACAAAAAAGAAATTTTATAATAAAGAACCTAAATTTATTGAAGAAATAAAAAAATACTTAGAAGAAAATTATCAAAGAAGTATAACGAATAATGTACTTTCTAAACAATTTGGTTTTGTTCCTTCATATATTAGCAGAATATTCAGGCAGTATAACAATGGGGTATCTCCTGGAGAATATTTAATTAATTTTAGAATTGATAAAGCAAAACAAATTATGGAGGAACAATCAGATTTGTTAGTAAAGGAAATAGCTGAAATGGTTGGATTTCAAGATGCGTATTACTTTTCTAAAATATTCAAGAAAAAAACTGGTGTATGGCCAACTGAATACTATTAAAAGATGGATTAAATAAATAGTCCATCTTTTTTTAAAAAACAGTTTAGTTATTTACATCTTTAGTTGCATTTATTACATTCTAAATAGTTTATGTAAATGATATCATTATTTTGTAGACAGGCAATACAAAATTAATAGAAAGGGAGGAAATATAATAATCATTTCATTAAAAGTTTTTTATAAGCTATCTATTTATGATAACATATAATTGTTAGAATAGTAATTTAAAGATCGGATGGTTTATTTATGAAAAAGAAAAGAGCATTGCCAATTTGTATATGTTTTATTTTTATGATATGTATAATGTCAGGATGTAAAAATGGAACGGAGGTAAATAATAAAACTGATATAAATAAAGGGAAGTTAGTAACTTTCGCATTTGTAGCTAAAGAAGCTCAAAATCCATACATGAAAAAGATGTATGATGGTTTCCAAAAAGCATGTAAAGAAGTAGGTGTTAAACCGTTATTTATGGGTCCAAAGGAAGCTAATTCTGAAATGCAAATTGAAATAATAAATAAATTAATATCAGAAAAAGTTTCGGGAATTGCTATAGCAGCTAATGATGCGAATGCTCTTCAAACAGTTTTGACAAAAGCTATGAAATCAGGAATAAAAGTTATTTCTCTAGATTCGCCTGTAAATGCCAAATCTAGACAAATACATATCGAGCAGGCTGATCCCGAAAAAATTGGCAGAGGTCTAATTCAAGCAGCATATGAAATGGTAAATGGAAATGGAGGTATTGCTATACTTTCTACAACAGCACAGTCAGCAAACCAAAATTTATGGATAAGTTGGATGAAAAAAGAAATGAAAGATCATCCAGATAAGTATGCAAACACGCCTCTTATAACTATCCAATATGGTGATGATAATGATGAGAAGTCTGAGATGAAAACAGAAGAAATACTTAAAAATAGAAATGTGAAGATAATTATTGCACCAACTACAGTAGGAATGTTTGCAGCTGCAAAAGTAATACAAAGTAGTAATTCTGATGTTTTATTAACAGGGTTAGGCTTGCCTTCAGAGATGGCACCATATGTACAAAATGGAATCTGTCCATGGATGTATCTTTGGAATCCAATAGATGTAGGTTATCTTGCAGCATATACTATGGATTCATTGCAGAAAGGGACTATTACTGGAGTTGAGGGTGATATATTTGAGGCAGGCACTTTGGGACAGAAAGTTGTTACAAATGATTTTTATGGTGGTACTGAAGTGCTTCTAGGTGATCCGTTCAAATTTGACAGTACTAATATTGATGAATGGAAAAATATATATTAATCGGAACTAGTTATATAAAGAAGGTGAATTAATGATTCGTAAAGCAAGTATTATGAAGTTGTATGAAGGTTATGAAAACGAATACAAAAAGAGACATGATGAAATTTGGCCTGAAATGGTGGAAATGCTTAAAAAATATGGTGCAAAAAATTATTCGATTTTCTTGGATAAGAAGACTAATAATTTATTTGCATATGTAGAGATTGAAGATTCTGAGTTATGGGACAAGACAGCAGAAACCAAAATATGCAAAGAATGGTGGAAATACATGAAGGATATTATGTACAGTAATTCAGATAACAGTCCAGTTTCAGAAGAAATAATGGAAGTTTTTCATTTAGATTAAAGTTAATATAGGAGGAATACTTAATGAGTAATAAAAAAGATAAAAAAGCCTTATGGGTTGCTACAATTTCAGCATCTATGGCTAATTATATTGATGCAGGTTCAATTGTTGCAGGTGCAGCAGGATTATCACTTTGGACAACTTTTCTTCATATGAATAATTGGCAGCTAGGTATTTTAAGTGCATTTAGTTCAAATGCTGTATCAGCAGCAATTGGTGCATTAATCGGAGGTAAACTTTGCGACAAGTTTGGAAGAAAGCTTATATATAATTTTTCTATGTTATGCTATATGGTAGGTATTTTAATGATAGTTTTCTCGCAAAATTTTCCTGTTTTCTTTATTGGATATATAATTGTAGGTTTATCGGTTGGTGCAGATATACCAGCTTCTTGGACAACAATTGCTGAAGGAGCTCCAGCTGAAAATAGGGCAAGACATTGTGGTTCGGCTCAAATTGCATGGTCAGCAGGTCCAATAATTGTTTATATACTTTCAGTTGCATTAGGTGGCTTAGGATTGCTTGGTAGTCGTTTAGTTTTTGCACATTTATTCTTTGTGGCTCTATTTACTTGGATATTAAGAAGAGGTGTTCCAGAATCAGAATCTTGGGAAGCTGAGAAGAAGAGAGAAGAACAACTTTTAGCAGAAGGGAAGTCTTTAGAAAAAGTTTCTTTGAAACAATTGTTTACATTTACAAATGTAAAGTCGATGCTATTTTTAATTGGGGTATATTTATTCTGGAATTTAGCAGCTGGTACAATGGGATTTTTTATGCCTCTAATTTATCAGACAGTTGGAAAAGTTTCAGGACAAACAGCTAACCTTTTACAAGCAGGTTTGTTTGCTATAACTGCACTAGGAACATATGTTGTGTTTATGGGAATGGGAGATAAGATAAGCAGAAGGGGTATTTATGCTGTTTCTTCAATAATGGCAATAGGTGCATGGTCAATATTTATACTTCCATCATCTAGTATGAAACCATATATGCTAGTAATATTTGTTGTAATATACGGTTTATCTTGTGGATTTGGACAACAACCATTTTATCAATTGTGGTCAAGTGAACTTTTTCCAACAAAATATAGAGGAAGTGCTCAAGGAGTTATGTTCTTTGTTGTTCGTGTAGCACTTGGTATATGGAGCTTTATTGTTCCAACAATTATGAGTAAATTTGGTTTCCAATTGGCAGCATCATGTATGGTTGGATTTTTAATAATAAGTGCAATAATTGGAATTACTTTTGCACCTAAGACTCAAGGAAAAACTCTTGAAGAAATTGAAAGAGAACGTTACGGCTCAAAGGAAAATAATTTGGATAGAAAAATTGCCAATAGCATAAATTAGCAAAGGCTATATTTTGAATTGATGCAAAAAAGGATAAAAAAAATAAAAGATTTAGATATAAAAAAAATTTAAGTTTTATATTAAAATTTAATTGAGTAAACGATTTAAATGAATTATGGTAAATATACATTCTATGTTGTGAACTCACTACAATTAAAAGCCCATATGTAATATTGCGTATGGGTTTTTAATTATTTAATATGAAAGGAAGGTTAATATGAAAAAAAACAAAAAATTAGAGTTGTTTTTAAATAGACTAAATGAGGGGGACTTTGAGTATTTTGATCAATTTGAAAAAAATAAAGATTTAAACCCTTTGTATGAATTTGTAAAAAATTATGAGAAAATGCTTTCTAAAGTAAAAGAGGAAGTTAGAGAAGCAAAAAGGCAATCAGAAGTAATAGAAATAACTTATAAAGAAAAAGCCGATTATAATAAAAATATAACAAATGCGAATAATGATATTGCTAAAGCTAGTGAAGTTCAAGCAGAGTCAGTTGAGCAATGTTCCAAGGTTGCATCCCAATTTGAGTTGGAATTCGGTAAGCTTTTAGAAACTTCAGATAACTTAAGAGAAAAAAGTATTAAAGCAAAAGAAACGAGCGACTTGAATTTTAAGTATATAAAAGAATTTGTGAAAAATAGTAAGGAATCTCAAGAAATATTAATGAAAATATCTACAAATATTTCAGAATTAGAGCCACTAGTTGCTAGCATAAATGATATAACAATGCTTATAACAAGCATATCATCTCAAACAAATTTACTTGCTTTAAATGCGTCAATAGAAGCAGCAAGATCAGGAGAAGCTGGAAAAGGGTTTGCAGTAGTAGCAAATGAAATAAAAAAGCTTGCAGAAAGTACAAAAGCTGCAAGTGGAGAAATTTCTACTATAGTAAAAAATATAACACTAAAAACTAAAAACATCGTAGAAATAACAGATACAGCAAAGGAAGAAGCACAAGAAGGAATAGAATCAATTAATAGTACAAGCGATGCCTTAAATCATATAAATCATATAATTAGTGAATTTGTTGATGGTCAAAATGTTGTATCTATTCAGGCTAGCAACATGGCTAATTCTAATAAAAGATTAATTAATGAAATTTCAAGTCTTGCAGCTTTAAGTGAGGAATTAGCAGCTACTAGTGAAGAAGTTGCAAGCATATCTATGGAGCAAAATAATGGGGATGAATTAATAATAGGAATGATAGATGATCTAAGCAAAATAACTAGTAGCATAAATAAAGAATTAGAGAAGATAAAAGCTCAAGAAGTCGTAAAGGTTAAGAAAAAAATTGGAGTCATTTGTTTAGAAAATCAAGACTTTTATAGAGAAGTAGAAGAAGGAGCTATAATTACAGGAA
>JAJXWJ010000092.1 GCA_021781655.1 Bacillota bacterium
TCTGAGCTATGCTCAAAACAGTTTTTAAGTATATTAACAAATGCTTCCTCTAACCACACTGTATCGTGCTCAAAATATATATCTTCAGTTTCATTTAAGTTAATAATAACCTTTTTTTCATTTAGATTTACTTCTAGTGCATCCATTGAATTTTGAACCGTTTCATTTATGCAAAATACCTTCTTATCAAAAACTATAGCCTTAGCATCTAATCTTGCAAGCTTAAGAATGCTTTGTATAAGCCACCTCATTTTATTTAATTGATTTTGGTTATTTATAAGAATAACATCCCTTTTTTCCTTTGTAAGTTCTTTTTCTAATAAAATATCGTTATAAATAACCATTGCAGCTAGCGGTGTTTTTAACTGATGGGATATATCCGAAAAAATATCTATCAAAAAATCTTTTTCTTCATTTAGCTCTTTAATATTTTTTCTAATTACGTCCTTCATCATGTTAAAAATATTAGCTAATCTTGAAAAATCCCCTTCTTTATTTTCCGTTATATTTATTGTAAAATCCCCATCGATAACCTTCTTTGCTACTTCCGTTAAATTTCTTATTCTATTATAAAAATAAACGTGCTGAAACATGTTCAAAGAAAAAATACTAACAGTTAATATTAAAAACATAATTATTGCTAAAGCGTATTCTTCACTTAAAGAATTATTTAAATAAGGAAATATACTATTTTCTAAGTCACTGCTAACACCATACTTACTTAAAAAGCTTTCTCCTTTAGCCTCATCTTCTTTTGAAATATCCTTTGTCACAAGCGGCATTATTTCATTTTCAAGATATGGTTTACTATCAATTATTCTAGCTGAAATAGCACCGACAGTATTTATATAATCCTTCTTCATATCGTCATTATAAGCTTTTACAATTATAATATTCATTAAAACACTAAAAAACATGAACAAAATAATTATAGAAGAACTAATTTTTAATTCTCTATTCACAAAATACTTGCTCATTACCTAATCCTCCACAACATCTTTGTTCCATATATAGCCAAGACCCCTTTGATTAATGATGTATTCTGGTTCTTTATAATTATCTTCAATTTTTTCCCTTATTCTTTTTATGTATACCGATAACGTATTTTCTCCAAAATAAGCCTCTTCCCCTTCAGTTAGCTGCTTAAGTATTTCATTTCTTTTCATCAAGGTTTTAGGCTTATTCATAAATATTAAAAGTAGCTTATATTCTTGAGCAGTAAGATTTATAATTTCATTATTCTTTTTAACTATAGCCCTTGCAGAGTCCACCTCTAAAGCACCACTTTTAATAACTTTTAAAGAACAACTATTTTTTGAATTTCTTCTTAAGGAAGCTTTTATTCTAGAAAGTAGCTCTTTAACTCTAAAGGGTTTAGTTATATAGTCGTCTCCACCTATATCTAGTCCTAAAACTATATTCACTTCATCATCCAAAGCAGTTAAAAATATTATAGGGATATTGCTTTGCTCCCTAATTTTTTTACACAGTGCATATCCACTGCCATCTGGTAAATTTATATCTAGTAATATTAAATCATATGTCCTTTTATAAAAAAAACTTTCTCCCTCTTTAAAGTTAGCTGCTCTTTTTACCTCATAACCTTCTTCTTCTAATGTAAATTCTATTCCTAAGGCTAAAGCTTCATCATCTTCTATAAGCAATATTTTGCTCATATAAATTCACCCCTTAAATTTATTTCATATTAAAAGAAATAAAAGCAGAAGATATTTTATATTTATATCCATCTGCTTTTGCGTACTTTTTTAGGCATTATTCTTCTATATATGTATTATTTACATCTTTTATTTTCTTTAATTCTCTATAAAAATTAACATAAGTTAACTGCATATATGGAAATACGTAAAAGAAAGGAATAATTAATATACATGCTAAATCCCATAATATAAAACTTAAAGTTGTTAAAAGTAGTTTTACTGTATAACCCTTAGTTAAAAAAAAGCTTCTTTTTACTGCTGTCATAATTCCTGTATCTTTGTCATCTGTAAAAATGAAATTAACAAAAAACAATCTTAACACAAACCATATAATTATTATTCCTAAAGCTATCATTAAAATACTTACTACAATCATAACTGCAATATTATAATTTGCAGCATAGCAAATTAAGCCTCCTAGCATTCCACCTATTATTACAACTAAACTTATTACTAAAATTAATAATACCTGATATATTAATACCTTTAAAAAAGAATCAAAACCTGAAAATAATAATGAAATCTTCGTATCTTCTCTGTCATCTGAAAAACTAAAAAAATAACTTATTACCCCTACAGCTAAGGCAGAAGATATTATAAGTGATATTCCATACAAAATTAAGTCTGAGGGTAATTTCCCTATTATATTTTCTAAAGACTTATCAATAATTTGCGGAAGGATGCCGGTAATTAAAAAATAAATAAGGGTGGCTCCTGCCGATTGTATTACTCTTCCTCTTAAACTTTCTTTTGCCTTAAACTTTATTTCGCCAATATACATTATATTCCTCCAAATAATATTTATTCATACTATATTGTATCATAATGTATAAACTTAGGAAATAACATTATCTTAATTAACCATCTTCTCTAATAGTTTCAATTATATTATCTTTGTTGATTCTAGCAAGCGGTGCTAGTACTGATAAATAACCTATTACTAACGCTGCTACAGCTGCTATAAGTATTCCATTCCATGGAATGCTCCAAGGAAAATCTTGTATTCCTTTAATGGTCGAATAAAGCAAATATGATAAAAATGATGCTATTATAGAGCCAATTATGGTTCCAATTACTCCATATAACAGTCCTTCTATTATTATCATTTTTCTTAAACCTTTTTGTGTAAGTCCAATTGCCTTTAAGGCGGCAAATTCTCTCTTTCTTAAAATTATGTTTGTAGTTAAAGTATTTATTATGTTTACGCTACTAATTAATGAAATAACGATAACAAAACCATAAATTAAAATCTCTATCATTAAGATTGCAGATTGGGTTTGCCTGTTATTATCTATATTATCTATAATATTTAGACTAGGATTATCCTCAATTGCTGTTTCAATTTGGTTCTTTGCTTCATCTTCCATATTTGAATTTATAATTTGAATATTTAGCCCTACAGGTTTTATGTCTTTTAATCCTTCAAGTTTCTCTGAAACTTCTTTAGTTGTAATAAGCTCCATTCCATTTCCCTCAAAAGAATTATTAAATGGATCTTCATTTAATATTGCTGCTACCTTAACCTTCTTTATGTCATTTCCATTTGCATCTTTAAGCCATATTTCATCGTTTACCTTCATGTTTACTATAGTCCCACTATATCGTTTCTTAAGGCTTTTATCGTGTACAGAACTATTATTGACAAGTATTACCCCATCCTCTGCATTAATTTTTGAAGTATCTATGGTGCCTGCTACTAAATACTTTTTTGCTTCCTCCATAGAAGCTTCATCATACGTAGTAACAACTCCTTCATCCAGTTCAGCCTTTTGCATGCCATTTATGCTTTCTTTATTATATACTCCATCATAGCCCTTTAACTGACTCATCTCACTATTGCTATCAAAATATTCTTTAAAGGGTGCCGGCATATATAATTCATAAACCTTACTAACGGTATCGAGGGCTTTAACTTTTTCAATAATAGAACTATCTATAGTCCCATCTGATTTAATAGACCTTACAGTAAAGCTGCTCTGTACATTTCCATTTACATTTTCATTTAATTTTAATGTCATATCCATAAAAGCCTTAAATGTTACAAAAAGCACTACACTTATTATTATTGAAAAAATTGTAATTCTATATCTTTTTCTGTTTCGCTTTAAGTTTTTTGCAGCTAACTGTCCCTCAAAACCTAGCAATCTACCTATTATCCTGTTTTTACGTCTTTTTATTTTTTCTTTACTTATAGAACTTCTGCTGCTAATAGCTACTAACGGGGATATTCTTCCTGCAAAAAAAGCTGGTATCATAGCTGAAATATAAACTGATGCCATTCCAATAACAGCACTTATTAGCATTACAAAGGGTGAAATTGTTATTTCCATTGGCATAACTTCATCTGCACCAATAAAATGAAAAGCTATTTTTATGCCGAAAATTGCAATAATACCAAGTATTAATCCTATTGGAATACCTATAACCGCTAAGAAAGTAGCTTCCCTAATCACCATATTTCTGAGCTGTCTTGGTGTCATTCCTACTGCTCTCAATAGTCCAAATTGCTTTATTCTTTCAACCACACTTATTTGAAAAGAATTATATATTACCGCAATTGTGGCAATAACTATTATTCCAATTATAACTGAAACAACTCCTGCTAGTCCTCTAGAAATAAAATCGGAACTTCCTCCTTCCAGTTCTATAACGTGAGTATTGTTTGTTACTGTCTTACTATCCGAAAGCTTATCTAATTCGCTAACAGCTTCTTTTAAATTTGTATTGGAGTTAACCTCTACTAGAAGCACTGCTTTATTTATATCTATATTGCTACTCTTTGATAATAACACTCCATTATTGCTATACTGATCTTTTATATTGTTTTCTAATATTCCTACTAATTTATAGTTCTTATTTCCTAATTGTAAAGTGTCTCCAACCTTTATACCTTTTTTTATATAATTTAATGTCCACTTTTCTAATGCCACTTCATTTGAATTGCCTGGCATCCTGCCTTGTGATATTTTGTATGTCAATAGATCTAAAGCATCCCCTGATGCAGTAATGGGCAATAAACTTATTCCATCTTTAAGCGATATACTTGAAGCTTTTTCTAACATTCCACTTTTTGAAATCTTAGGGTTATTAGTAATTTTCGAAATTAAACTTTTGCTTACTTTTGTATATTCAACGTGCCAAGAGCCATAGTCATTTTTAAAACTAGTAATTTCTGCTGTTTGAATTCCTTGTAAAAACAATCCTATAGAAGCGATTAAAGCAACAGATAATACTATTCCGATAATTGTGAGCATAGTTCTCTTCTTGTTTGCCTTCATATACTTTTCGGTAAGACTTTTATAACTTTTTATCATTTTACAGCTGCCTCCTTACTGATTGTTCATTACATATCTATCAGAACTTAACTTTCCATCTTCTATCGTAATAATTCTATCTGCCATAGAAGCTATATTTACATCGTGAGTAATAAGTACTAAGGTTTGATTATATTTTCTTGCTGTATACTTTAATAACTCTATTACATCCTTAGAATTTTTGCTATCTAAATTACCCGTTGGCTCATCGGCAAATATTATAGCAGGCTTGTTTGAAAGTGCTCTCCCAATAGATACTCTTTGCTGCTGACCACCAGAAAGCTCTGAAGGCAAATGATATCTTCTGTCCTTAAGTCCTAATATATCAATTAATTCTTTCAAATAATTTTCATCCACTTTATCCGAATCTAAAAGTGATGGAAGTGAAATGTTTTCTTCCACATCTAATACAGGTATAAGATTAAAAAACTGAAACACAAAGCCTATTTTTCTTCGTCTAAATATTGCAAGCTCATCTTCCTTGCAATCGTATATATTTTGTCCATCCACAATGACTTTTCCAGAAGTAGGCCTATCTAGACCTCCTAGTAAGTGGAGCAGCGTACTTTTCCCAGAGCCAGAAGCACCAACAATAGCAACAAATTCTCCCTTGTTAATGCTAAGATTTATGCCCTTTAGCGCTTCAACCTTTGTTTCGTTTTTACCATATATTTTTGTTAAATTTTCCACCCTCAATATTTCCATTACTTTCTCTCCTACCTTTTTTATTTTAAACTATAGTTTAATTATAATTTTTTAATACGGTTTACTCCATATATAGATACTTACAATTTATTTCTAATCTTACAATTTAGTAATATTAGTAATATCAAAAAAAACGTGAAGCATTAAAACCTCACGTTAAATCTCATTTTAACTAAATAACGTAACAAAAACTAAAGTAATCGTGCTTATAATTTTAATAAGTACATGCAAAGATGGTCCAGCAGTGTCCTTAAATGGATCTCCAACAGTATCACCAACTACTGCTGCTTTATGTGCTTCTGATTTTTTACCTTCTGAGTCTTCAAGTTCTATGCATTTTTTAGCATTATCCCATGCACCTCCGCTGTTGTTTAAAAAAAGTGCTGTAATTACTCCTGCAATAGTACTTACCATTAAAAAGCCTCCTGCTGCTTCTTTCCCTAAAATCACACCTACCAAAATAGGCGTTACTATAACTAAAATTCCTGGTAAAATCATTTCTTTAAGTGCACCTTTAGTTACAATATCTACACAGCTAGCGTAATCAGGCTTTTCTTTTCCTTCCATGATTCCAGGAATCTCTTTAAATTGCCTTCTAACTTCAACAATAATATATTGAGCTGCTCTTCCAACTGCTCTTATTGCAGCTGAACTAAATAAAAATACTAGCATTACTCCAATAAAGGCTGCTACAAAAACCTCTGGTTTACCTATATCTATAGAAAACCATGCAGATAATGGTTTACCTAAAATTTTTTTAACTTCATCAAGATACGCTGAAAACAAAAGAAATGTAGCAAGTGCTGCTGAACCTACTGCATAACCTTTCGTCAAAGCCTTAGTAGTATTGCCACAAGCATCTAATCTATCTGTTATTATCCTAACTGAATTTGGTGCACCTGACATCTCAACAATGCCACCTGCATTATCTGTTATCGGTCCAAAGGTATCCATTGCCAATACATAAGTGCAGGTTGATAGCATTCCCATTGTAGCTATGGCAGTTCCATAGAGCCCTGAGTTTGGAATATTTCCCATAGCTATGCTTCCTAACTTATAGGAAATCAAAATAGCTAAAGATATAAATATTACAGGAAGTGCTGTTGACTCCATACCCATAGAAACTCCAGTAATTATATTTGTTCCAGCACCAGTTTTGGATGCTTCTACTATGCCTTTTACTGGTCTATACTTAGAATCTGTGTAGTAATTTGTTAAAAGAACAAATATATATCCAAGCACAATACCAGTTACTGCACAACCGTACAGAGGAAGAAAACTTACATTGTTTGTACCTAGCATTATTTTGACTATAAAAAATAAAAACACTAAAACAAAAATCGTTGTAATTCCATAGCCTATATTTAATTGCTTCATTGGATTTTCTTTATCATCTTTAATTTTAACTAGCATAATTCCTATTATAGATGCTATTATTCCAAAAGCTCTAGCTACTAAAGGAAACAATATTCCGTAAATATTAAATACAGGATATAATGCCACCCCAAGAATCATAGCTCCAATATTTTCAGCTGCTGTAGATTCAAATAAATCAGCACCTCTTCCAGCACAATCTCCTACATTGTCCCCAACAAGATCCGCAATTACTGCCGGATTTCTAGGATCATCCTCTGGAATTCCTGCCTCAACCTTGCCAACCAAATCAGCACCTACATCTGCAGCTTTCGTATATATTCCTCCTCCTAGCTGAGCAAAAAGAGCAACAAAGGATGCACCAAAGCCGAACCCTACAATAAGTGATGGAGCTTCTTTTATTAAGTTTTCCTGCCCGGAAGCGCCTCCAAAAATCAAAAAAAGCGTTGTCACTCCGAAAAGAGAAAGTGCCGTTACTGCTAGTCCCGTTATAGCTCCTCCTCTAAATGAAATCTTTACTGCCTTGTCTAAACTATGCTTTGCACCTTCTGCAGTTCTTATATTGCAATTAACAGACATATACATTCCAAAATAACCAGAAAGTGCAGAACATACTGCTCCAGTAAAAAATGCAACTCCAATGCTTATAGGACTACTAGCTCCAGTTAAAAGATTAACTCCAACAATTAATATAAGTACAATTAACCCGATGACAGATATAGTTTTATACTGTCTTTTCAAAAATGCCATTGCTCCTTCTTTTATAGCATCAGAAATTTCTAGCATTTTCAAATTTCCCTTATCCTGCTTAAAAATATAATTGGCAAGATATAAGATAGTGAGTAAAGAGATTATTATTATTGCATAGATTAAAATAAAATAGACTGCCATTTTTAACATCTCCTTCTAAACCATATAATTGTCACACTTGTTCTATTTGGAATTATATGTAAATTATATCATCCTGTAATGTTTTTTTCAATTAACATTCTTTAAAAATAATTTATTAAAATTTATACTATTTTATTGATAACATAACAATATTATTGTAGTATATTATTAATATATCAATTTTATGCGAGGTGTATTATGAAAAATATAATTATCGATAGATGTTCACTAATTGGAACTTCAGCAATAGAGCGTTATGAAGATGGTACAATTAAACAATGTATTTTAACTAAAAAAAATAAACTAGAAACTATTTACGGAACATTAATTCCTCAATACGAAAGCAGCGAAGAACGACGTAAATATGTAAAATCCTTATCCTTTTATAACAATGGTAGTTTAAAAAGCATTTACTTACAAAAGCAAACTGACATAAAAACCCCACTTGGAAACATTCCAGCAGAACTAATAACTTTTTACGAAAATGGAGGAATAAAAAGAATTTTCCCCTTAAACGGAAAATTATCTGCCTATTGGTCTGAAGAGGATGAAGAAAAGAAAGCTAAAAAACTTCAAATTAATTTACCTATATACAAATTTAATATAAAGCTAATTAGTATATACTTTTCCGAAAATGGCAATGTAAAGAGTATTACCTTTTGGCCTTCTGAAATCTTAAAAATAAATTCCTTAATAGGGGTAATAGAATGCAGAATAGGTTTATCCTTTTATGAGGATGGCAATATTAGATCCTTTGAGCCAAATAAACCGACTCTTATTGAAACACCAATTGGTAAGATAAATGCTTTTAATACAAATGCCTTTGGTATTCATGGAGAAACCAATTCCGTCAAGCTTTCTAAGGAAGGTAAAGTTGCTTCTCTTATAACTTCTACTGATGTAATAAAAGTTACAAATAAAAATGGTGAATGCTATTTATATAGACCAAAATTAAAGACTAGTGTTATTAGCGATGATGCCTTTGACGTTGTCACTCTTACCGTTGAATTTAAAAATAACACAATTATTATAAATAATGAATCTTTTTTTAATATTGATGAAAACACTTTTGAAATCAATAATTTGCCACTAAATTTGAAATCACCTTGTTCTGATTGTTCAAATTGCACAGGCTGCTGCCATTAATATGCTTATATTTTTTTAATACCTATTGACTTATAGTTAACTATAACTCGTATAATTAATAGTAGATGTACATCTATTTTACGAGGAGTGATAACTATGGAAAAATCAAAGGTATATTTTACAGACTTTCGAACAAAATTAGGTGAAGGACTTCCTTCAAAATTAAAAGGTCTAATCAAAAAGGCTGATATCGGACAAATAGATATGGATAACAAATTCGTAGCTATAAAGATGCATTTTGGGGAACTGGGAAACTTAAGTTTCTTACGTCCTAATTATGCAAAAGCAGTAGTTGATGTAGTAACAGAACTTGGAGGAAAACCATTTTTAACTGACTGTAACACCCTTTATCCTGGCAGCCGTAAAAACGCACTAGAACATCTTTTCTGTGCCTGGGAGAATGGATTCACTCCACTTTCAGTAGGCTGCCCAGTAATCATAGGTGATGGACTAAAAGGAACAGATGATATAAGTGTTCCAGTAGTTAACGGAGAGTACATAAAGGAAGCAAAAATTGGTCATGCAATTATGGATGCTGATGTATTCATAAGCCTTACCCACTTTAAAGGTCACGAAATGACAGGCTTTGGTGGCACCATCAAAAACATAGGCATGGGCTGCGGTTCCCGTGCAGGAAAAAAAGATCAGCACATAAACGGAAAACCTCATATTATTGAAGATGCTTGCCGTGGATGTAAAAGATGTCAAAGGGAATGTGCAAATGATGGATTATTCTTTGATGAAGAAAAAAAGAAAATGACTATAAACAAAGAAAATTGCGTAGGTTGCGGACGTTGTTTAGGTGCATGTAATTTTAATGCCATCGAATTTTCAAATTGGGCTGCCTCAGAAGAACTTAATTGTAGAATGGCAGAATATGCTAAAGCTGTTGTGGATAATAGACCTTGTTTTCATGTTTCTCTTGTAATCGATGTTTCTCCTAACTGCGATTGCCACAGCGAAAATGATGCACCTATTCTTCCAAACATAGGTATGTTTGCTTCTTTTGATCCGCTTGCACTTGATCAAGCTTGTGTCGATGCATGTATGTCATCAAAGCCTCTTCCAAATAGTCAATTATCTGATAACCTAGCAAAGGAAGACTTTCATGACCATCACGATCATTTTACTAATTCAACTCCGGAATCAGAATGGAAAACTTGCCTTGCACATGCAGAAAAAATAGGACTTGGCTCTCGTGAATATGAGATTATAATTGTAAAATAAAAAATATTAAAAATGTGGCTACCACTCTTTTTATTTAGTGTGATAGCCACATTTTCTATCATTTTTCTTTGTTAAACATATCCATTAAATCTGCAAACGGATTATTAACCGTTTGCTGTGCTTCTTTATTAAGCTTTTTCATAACATTTTGTATTTCTCTCTTATCCACTTTTCCAGCCTTATTGTCAAATCTTTTCTTAAAAACAGAAGCTTTCTCCCTAAAATTGCAGCTACTATTTGAGCATGTATAAATTTGACCTTCTCCATGACCTTTTATTTCTAATTTTCTTTTGCACTCTGGGCATCTTGCATTAGTTGTCCTACTCACATTCTCTCTATAGCCACAAGCTCTATCTGGGCAAACATTCATCGTTCCATTCTTTCCCTTAACCTCCAGAAGATACTTCCCACAATTTGGACACTTGTTTCCTGTTTTATTATCATGCTGAAATTTGCTGTCCTCATTTTTAACCGTAGTAACTAATTCACTAGAGTATTTTCTCATATTGTCTAAAAAGCTTCGAGAATCCGCTTTCCCTTTTGATATATCCTCTAATTGTTTCTCCCATTTTGCAGTTAAAACCGGTGATTTTAATTCTTCAGGAACTAAGGAAATTAACTGCCTTCCCTTTGAGGTTGGTAATATATCTTTACCTCTTTTTTCAATTACAAAGGAATTAAATAGCTTTTCAATGATATCTGCCCTTGTAGCTACTGTCCCTAGTCCGCCAGTTTCACCTAAGGTTTTAGCGTCAGATTCTTCTAACTTTATAAGTCTTTGAGGATTTTCCATAGCTGATAAAAGCGTGCCTTCGTTAAATCTTGCTGGTGGTGAGGTTTTCTTTTTAACTATATTTACGGAATTTACCTTGAGCTTATCTCCTTTTTTAACTAATGGCAATTCTTGTTCTTCTTCCCCATCAATTATATCTAATCTATCATAAACCTTTCTCCAACCCTTTTCTTTAACTACATTTCCCTTTGCCTTAAATATTTCACCATTAATTGAAATGCTAATTGTAGTTTGTGTGTATATATATGGTGGCAGCATAACGCTTAAAAATCTTTTTACCACAAGATTATATATGTTTCTTTCCTCTGAATTTAGCTTTGAAAGTCCACTTCTTTCTTCTGTAGGTATTATAGCATGGTGATCTGTAACCTTAGAGTCATCTACAAAATTTTTGTTAGCTTTAATTCCTTCTCTTAATATTTTATCAGTAAACTCTTTATACTCACCAGTAGCAACAGCCTTTAATCTGTCTGGTATAGTCGCAACTATATCACTAGAAATATATCTTGAATCCGTTCTTGGATATGTCAAGAGCTTATAATTTTCATATAATCTTTGCATTATATTCAAGGTTTCTTTTGCTGAATAAGACCAAAGCTTATTTGCATCTCTTTGAAGTTCTGTTAAATCATAAAGAAGAGGTGAGAACTTTTTCTTTTCCTTTTCAGAAATATCAATAACTTCCCCGTTACTACCAGTAACCTTTTTTAATAAATCATTAGCCATTTTTTCATCGTAAATTGAACTATTTCCTTTTAAATTTTCCCAAAGCAAATTTATACCTGTTACCTTAGCATTTATGGTATAATAATCTACTGATTTAAAATTTTTTATTTCTTCTTCTCTATTAACTATCATAGCTAAAGTAGGTGATTGAACTCTTCCTGCTGAAAGCTGAGCATTATATTTACTAGTAAGTGCCCGTGTCACGTTTAAACCCACAAGCCAATCCGCTTCTGCTCTGCAAACTGCAGCCTTATATAGATTTAAATAATCATTGCCTGATCTTAGATTTTTAAAGCCTTCAATTATAGCCTTATCAGTTTGAGAAGAAATCCAAAGTCTCTTTAATGGCTTTTTCACATGTGCTTTTTCTATTATCCATCTTGCTACAAGTTCTCCTTCTCTTCCAGCATCTGTGGCTATAACTATTTCTGTTATATCTTTTCTATTCATCTGACTTTTAACAACATTAAACTGTCTTCCACTTTTTTTAATTACTACAAGCTTTAATTCCTTTGGAAGCATAGGTAAATCTTCAATATTCCATGACTTATATTTTTCATCATAAGCCTCTGGGTCTGCTAGTGTAACCAAATGTCCCAATGCCCAGGTTACTATATATTTATCTCCTTCTAGAAATCCATCACCTTTTTTGCCGCATTTTAAAACTCTTGCAATTTCTCTTCCCACAGAAGGTTTTTCTGCAAGCACTAAAATTTTATTCATAAATAAAACAAATCCTTTCGATGTAAACTAACATCAATTTTAACACAATTAAAAGGAAATTGCTTTAAAACTTTTGCAATCGTTTACTTAAGCGATAAATAAAAAAGGAACATTATATTCCTTCTTAATCCATTTACTTATCTAAATAATGTTAAACCTATAGCTGTTCCTATAGAGAAAACGAAAAAATCTATAATAATAATTTTATAAGGTATTTCTATGTGAAATTTATTATTTGCCATAAAAATTCCCCTCACCTTAGTTTATTTATTCAGCATCTTTAAAAAATCCAATAATATTTTTAATCTTTTCTGTTTCAAACTTCATAATATTATTTTGTTCTTCCAATAGCTTTTCATTTGCTTTTATCTGAGCTTCATACTCATTAATGCGATTTTTTAATTTTTTTATTTCATCAGCGTAACTTGCAATTGTTGAAATGGTTTTACTATAATATTCTTTCGTGAATTGATTAATTACGTTTAATCTTCTTTCACCATCAGATAAAAGCTTATTTAAATCTGTATTTGATGCATCTATTATACTCAAAACCGATTGCTTTCTAACATCAGATGGTAAATTTTCTGGAAGTGCATTTATAAAGTTTCCTAACATGAATAT
>JAJXWJ010000013.1 GCA_021781655.1 Bacillota bacterium
TATCTTTTATAATTTGCTGTATTAACATTTGCTATATTATTTGCTATAACCTGACTATTTGTGTCAGCAGCTTCCATAGATTTTTTGATAAAATCATACACAAATTGACTTTGTGACATATTTCCTACATTCATTTTATCACCTCATAACAATATATTCGATAAAAACTATTACATTCCTTCTATTATTTTGTTTTTAATACTTTTTTAATATTTTTTTTATTCATTTCCTATCGCATTATAACATAATTAGACAAAATACTCTATAACGTTTTCAGTTTTCAACATTATTTAAATTTATTTTAACACTTTATTAAAACTTTCCAATAATTATTTTCTTTTAAATATATTATAACAAAAATTTTTATTTTATCTACAGTTTTTTTCATTTTAAATAAAAAAGACGATTGTTTAAGTCGCCTTTTTTTGCAAAATATGATATTTTATATATTTTTTTAAACTCATTTAACTTTACTCAAAATATTCAAAACCTGTTGTGGAAAATTATTAGTTTGTGCCATCATAGCAATACCTGCTTGAACCAAAACACTTTGCTTAGAATATTCCATCATTTCAGATGCCACATCTGCATCCATTACATTGCTATCCCCGGTTTGTTCATCTGTATTTAATGCAGTATTATTAGAAATACTAGTGTTTAATCTATTTTCTATAGAGCCATAATTGCTATTTGCTGATCTTATTGTTGCTAATGCTGTATTAACAGCATTAATTGTAGCACTAGGACCACCTGCTGCTGTTAAGTTTAAACTATTAAGGCCTAAGCCATTTGCCGTAAAATCATAAGTTGGAATAGAAACCGTATCTTTGTTATTTGCTCCTATTTGAGATTCAAGCGATCCTGTATGACTTCCATCTAAAAGATGTACATCATTAATATTAGTATTCTTTGCAATAGAGTCTATTCCATTAACTAGTGTTGAAACCTCCGACTGCATGTCGCTTATATCTGAAGAAGTATTTGTGCTATTTCCTGCCTGTACTGCTAGCTGCTGTATTCTTTGAAGCATATTTGTAATATTATTCAATCCACTTGAACTTGTTTGAACCAAACTTATATCATCTTGTGCATTTTCATTTGTTCTTTGAAGGGCTTTTATCTGCATATTAAACGTATTATCTTGTGCAACAGCATAAGGGTCATCCTTAGCACTATTTACTCTTAGCCCGGAAGAAATTTTAGCCATAGCAGAACTTTGAGCCTGTAAAGCACTTTCATAATTAACAAATATTTTATATGAAGCTAAATTACGTTGTACTATCATTTTTTCACCTCCGACACTTTTACTTATTTATTATCGTTTAATTATATTTTAACTTTAGGAAATTATTTTGCATAATGCATAATAACTTTTGTAACAGCCTTAATTACATCCATAGCATCTTTATCTTTCATTTTAGGAAACAATGGTAAGGTTATTATTTTTTCATAAAGCTTTTCAGCTTCAATACATAGTCCTTTTTTATATCCAAGCTTTTCATAATAAGGATGTAAATATACAGGTATGTAATGAACATTAACACCTATATTTTCAGCCTTAAGCGCTTCAAATATTTGTCTTCTATCCACTTTTAGTTTTTCAAGCTTTAATTTAATAATATATAAATGCCAACCTGAACTTGAAAACTTTTCTTCATAGGGCAAGGTTATATAAGCTTCTAAGTCTTTAAAATTATCATTGTATATTTTAACTAGCTCTCTTCTTCTTTTAAGAAATCCATCTATTTTGTCCATCTGACTAATTCCTAAAGCACACTGCATATCCGTAATTCTGTAATTGTAACCTAAATCTATTTGCTCATAATACCAAGAGCCTTCATTTTTACTTAAAAACCTTTCATCTCTAGTTATAGCGTGGGTCCTAAACATACTTAGCTTGTCATAAAGTTTTTTATCATCAGTTACAACCATTCCCCCCTCTGCTGTAGTTATTGGTTTTACCGGATGAAAGCTAAAGGTAGTCATATGGGATACTGAACCGATTTTTTTATTTTTATATTCGCTTCCCAGTGCATGAGCTGCATCTTCTATTACCGTAAGATTATATTTTGCAGCTATTTCCTTTATTTTATCTAGGTCAGCAGCCTGTCCTGTAAAATCTACAGGAATAATTGCTTTAGTTTTAGCAGTGATTTTTTGTTCGATTTTATTGGCATCTATATTATAAGTATTAGGATTTATATCTACAAATACAGGTTTACCTTTGCAATAAAGCACGCAATTGCTTGAAGCAGCAAAGGTCATTGGAGTAACTATAACTTCATCTCCCTCACCTATTCCAGCTGCATAGCAGGCTGCATGAAGGGCAGCCGTTCCATTTGAAACAGCTACAGCATATTTTGCCCCTACAAAACTAGCTACCCTTTCTTCAAATGCCTTAACCGTAGGCCCTGTAGTTAAGTAGTCACCCTTAATAACCTTTACTACTGCCTCTATATCGCTATCATCAATACACTGACTACCATAAGATAGATATGTATCTCTTGTAGGTTTTCCACCATTAATCGCTAATTCATCCATAACCTTCTCCTTCTATCCTTTTAATTCTAAAATATTAATATATAACTCATCATATTTTTTCATCATTTCCATCAAGGTAAATTCATTTTTAAATTTCTTATATGCATTTTCTATAACAGAAGTATTCCAATTTTTATCTTTAATTTTTAATAAAAGTTCACTTAACGACGTAGCACTTTCACTTTCAAATAAATAGCCAGTTTTATTGTTTTCAATACATTCAGTAAAAGCGTTAATATCACTAGCAATAATAGGCACCCTTTCTCTAAAGCCTTCTAAAACCGTTATGCTAAAGCCTTCGCTTATAGATGTGAATAAAAGGTAATCAAATAATTTTATATACTTGTTTGCATCTTTTCTATAATTATAAAATTTCACTTTTCCATCTAGTTTATATTTTTTCACCTTATTTTGAAGGGATATTATATCTTCACCTTCTCCGATTAAAACAAAAAAATACTTTATATCACTTGGAAGGCTAGATAATGCGTCTATTAAAAGCTCTTGGTTTTTTCTTTTACATATGGAACCTATTGAGCCAAATACTATATAACCATTGCTTTTGTATAAATTTATGTCGTTAATTATTTCGTCATCGAAATATTCGTTTTTTGAGTTATCTTCTATTCCATTATAAATAGTTGTTATTTTATTACAACTTATACCTTTAGAAACCATAAGCTGCTTGTCACTTTTAGATACTGAAACTATTTTGTCTAAACCATTCATTATAGTAACGTCCATATTTTCCTGAACTAGCCTTTTATTTGTTCCCCAGCCATGCATAGTTTGAATAACAGGTATGTATTTTCCCATGCCAGCTCTAGCTATTATTCCAATCATAGCTGGAACTGCTGCATGAGCATGAATTATATCAATATCTTCATTTATAATAATGTTTCTTACATCATCTACAGCTTTTAAATTAAGATATATATCTCTTTTAAAGGTGGAATCTACCTTGGTTACTTTAATATTGGTTTTCATTAAAAAATCAATATATTCTTTATAATTACAATAGCCTGCTTCCTCAGCATCTGTTGTTACTACAAAAATATTGTTTCCTGCTTTATTTTGAAAAAAGGAAATATCTTTTATTATTTTTCCTGCTCCACCTTGAAGGTATGTTGTTATGTGTAGAATATTCATTTTCTCACCACCAAAAGATACTTTTATCTCATTACAATTTCTAAAATGTTGGGAGTACAAACAAAATAATTGCAAAACTCTTTAAACCCAAAGCTATTTAATGTAGCTGCTATATCAAAGTAATTTGCATAACTAAATACTAATATAAATATATTTTCTTTGTCTTCTTTTTTTAATATTTCTGGAGAAAATACTTTATAATTCTTTATTTCACTTCCTTGCAGCCTTTCATTTGTATCAACTAAATAGTCTATTTTAAAATCTATATATTTTAATGAACTTTCAAAACAATCTCCTGTTCCCCACGCAATAACTTTATCCTTTTTTAACCACTCTTTATCCCAAATTTCAAGAAAATATTGTTTGCATTCATTAAAAGCTGCTAGATACAAATCTCTTTTTAAAAAACAATTTAATTTCCCCCGTGTAGTAACACCACCCATCCTATATTTGATAAGTTTCCTGTCATAAAATGAAATATTACATCCTTTTTTAGTTAAGCTTAAATATCTAGGATAATCCTCTAAATAAAAATACCTTTCGTCTAAATAACCATACCTTTCTATAAGCTTCCTTGAAAAGGGCGTATTAGAACCTGAAATAAAGGAGCCTTTGCACAATTGTTCGTAAAGATATTCTGGATTATTTTTTTTCAAAAATTCCACTTCTATTGGTCTAGGTAAAGTTTTAATGTACTTTGTCATTGTTTCATCGTATACATCTTTATATCCCGTAAATATTAAACTGCCTGTACCTATGAAATATTTTACTACATCTTCCAAAACCTTATTGTCATAAAGCACATCATCAATTGCTAAATAAAATATATAATCCCCACTGCTTAAAGAAATAGCTTTATTATAATTTTTTACTATTCCAAGATTAGTTTTGTTTTTACTGATAATTATATTTTTAATATTTGCTTTCTTATTTTCATTAAAATAATCTAATATTTCATTTTCATTAAAATAATCACTGCAATCGTCACTTATTATAATTTCTATTTCGGTATATGTTTGTTCTAAAATAGATTGAATACATTGTTTGTAATAGATTAGATTATTAAAAGTTAAAATTATTATAGAAATACATTTATTTTTCATATAAATCTCTCCAAATTAAAACGAAATATATTCTTTTAAATTATTGTATCCATTTTTCTTTAAAAATTCTACTATTTCTATTCTGCCAGGCTCCGAAGCAACTATTATTTTAATATTTTTATCTTTATATATTATATCTGGAGAATTTATAATCTTTCCATTCAATTTTGTTCCCCATTTACATTTATCACTATCAATAAATCCTTTTATTTTTATACCTTTTTCTGAAAATATATTTAAAAACCCACTTCCATAGCCACCTGCTCCCCAAATAAATATACTATCCTCATTTTTAAAATTTTTTTCAATTTCTTCAGCCTTGATTTCATATAACTGGTTAAAAATTGATTTTAAATTTTTATTTGATACTTTTCCTGTTATTGAGTCATCAGAAACTCTTATATTTGCTAAAACTTCATTTATGTTAAACATTTTATAACCTTTTTTGTTTAAATTATAAAACAATTCATAATCCATAGAGGAGGTAAATTTAGAATTATATTTAAAATCTTTTAATATATCTCTTCTAAACATTATTGTTGAGTTAATTATGCAGCAATAATATTTTAAGTATTCATTAACCTTTTCCAAGCTATTAATTTCAAATAATTGTAGTTCAAAATTTTTTTTTATATTTTTAAATCTTAAACTTCCTTCTAAATCTTTTTCGCTGGTAAAGTAATTCACAAAACTTCCTACAACATGTATTTCTTTGTTTTTATCTAAAAAATCCATTTCTTTTTCAAAACGATTCTGTATATAAATATCATCAGCATCTGCAATTGCTAAGTATTCACCATTTGCTAAATTAATTCCTGTGTTTAATGCCATTGCAACACCACTGTTTTTATCTAAATTGTAAACTTTTACTCTTTTATCTTTTACTTCACTTAAGTAATAGCTAGTTTTATCCGTAGAGCCATCATTAACAATTATAAATTCAAAATCACTAAAGGATTGTTTTAAAATGCTTTCAATTGAAGCTTTTATATATTTTTCACCATTGTAAACTGCCATAACTACACTCAATTTACTCATATTTCACCTACTAACTCCATTTAATTTGATTATTTAGTAATTTTGTGAATTTTTTCGCACCTTTTTCATTTAAATGAGCTACATCTCTAAAGTCTGATAAATCAAAAGCTTCACTTTTAAAATAATCATAAAGTTCAAATTTGTATTTTTCTTTAAAACTTAAAATGATACTATAAAATTCGTCTATTAATTTTTCAGAAAAATATTTATAATAGTACATGGTAACTGGACAAATTACTATTATAGGCTCAATTTTATATAACCTCAATAAATCTAAATAATCTTTAAAAATTTGGATATTTTCTTTTACAGTTACAGGATAATTCTTATTTGAGTCAGTTATTGCTCTTACTTTTCCTATTTCCTCGTTTATCATTGTAATATTATTATCAATAATATATTTAAAATTTTCAACAAATAATTCCTGACTTAAATTTAAAAAAATTTCATTTTCTTCAGTAATATCAAACAAATTCTTTATATCATTATTATGAATGGTTTTTAATATATTATAATATCTAATGGTTAAGTCAGATAAACATGACTTAGACATATCATATTGAAAACTATAATAGCTAAGTGTAATAATAGCATATTTTAATGCTTTCACATTTATATTTTCAGTAAGTATTTTTTTTAAAATTTCATAATCAAAATATAAATCTTGACTACCTAATGCAAAATTAAATGAAGGAACCTTTAGTAATTGTTGAATAATACCAACATCTGCATACGATAATCCTGTGATAATATTTTCATATTTTTCTTGCTTTATCGTATTATTAAAATTTTTATATTTTTCTTCAAACTCAAATGGATTATTATATAAAAAATAGTTAAAGTAAAAATATAGTTTTATTATTTTATGTTCAGGAATATTTAAAGCTTTTAACTGCTCAGCTATCTCTTTATAATATTGACTTGCTATTATAATATGCTTAAAACTATAGTTTATTATTTGACTTGGTGATATAATTTTTTTGCCTTTTCTAAATTGCCCAATTTTATTTACATCATTATCTATATAAGCGTCAACTTCAATATCTTTTTTTAAAATTTTTTCTAATTTTGAACACCCATCACCAGTTCCAAATATCAATATACTATTTATCTCGCTATCCATATTTATACTCCTAAAATCAACAATTTTTAAACTAAACTACAAAAATCAATTATATATTTTTTATTAAGCTCTTTTAGTTTTTTAAACGCATCCTTTTCACCAAGACTTGTAGCAATAAAAATATAGTCATAGTCCAAATTTGCAATTTCATTTGGATTATGAATCTTTAAATCATTAAATTCACCTTTTTTATATGTATCGATGTAACCAATAACATTTATATTATTCCTTTTTCTTATTATTTCATATACTTTGACACCACCGATTCCACAGCCCCAAATTAAACATTTAATTTGTCTATTATTAATTAAATATTTATTGTATATATATTCAAACTTACAAGTTATCACTTCGCACAAGGCAGCATTATTTAATAAATCTTTTGTAACACTTTTAGACATGTTATGCCTTCTTACGGTAAAAAGTTTTTTCTTTAATTTATGTATTTTATATCCATTGTAAAGTGCTCTAAGCCACATCTCATAATCTTCTGTGGCAAAGAAGCTTTCATTATACAATAACTTTTTTATAACATCTGCTTTAAACATTACAGTTGGATGTGCAATAGCACACCTAGCTAGCAATATTTGTTCCACATTATTATCATCAAAATCAAAGTTATAATTTTTCTCACATTTATTTGCATATTCAATGTCATTATCCTCATCAATTACTTTTGTATATGTAGCTAAAATATCAGTATTCTCATTTTCCATCATATATTCTACTTGTTTCTCAAATCTATCAATATGACTAATATCATCTCCATCCATTCTAGCAATAAAATTTCCTCTACTAATTTTCACTCCATCATTTAAAGATACAGTAAAACCCTTATTAGCTCTTGATACTAATACAATTCTAGAATCCAGCTTAGCATATTTATGTATTACTTCAAAAGATTTGTCTGTTGAGCCATCATTAACAATAATGAACTCAAGGTTATTATAAGTTTGATTTAAAATACTTTCTATAGCACTACTTAAATATTTTGAATCATTGTAAACACTCATTACAACAGAAACAAGTCCATTTTTTATCATTTTACTCCTCCAATAAAAAATCACTAATATATTTGCATAAATAGCTATCTTTAAATTTCATAAACTCATTAGAATTCACAAAATTATTTATGCACTTTAAGTATTTATTCCAAGTAAATTCATCCATTTTAGAAATATATAAATATAATTCATCATAATCGTTAAATTTTCTCATATCTATAAATACATCTTCTGGAATATAGTCTAATATATTTTTTGCCCCTAAATATATTGGAACACAACCAGATAATAAGCAATCTAAAATTTTTTCTGTCACGTATCCATTTACTTCCTTTTGATTTTCAAAACATATGCAAAATTTATATTTGCTTAAAATTGGTTGCTTATATTTTAGCTTTCCCTTATAGCTTAAATATCCTTTACCTTCCCATCCAGCTCCATAAAAATCAAATTGAGTACAATACTTGTCTTCAAAAAAATCAATTGCTTTTCTTCTTAATGAATATAGTTCATTTTTTTCTTTAGAATACTTATTCCCTGCAATTAAAGTACAAAGCTTTCTTTCATAAAAGTCATATTTTATTGTTGGTTTTAAATCATCTGATTTTGTATACCAAAACTTAAAATACTTTTTATTGTCTACAAGATCATCCATCCAAGTAAAAACGTACTTAAAATATTTATGGAGTTCTTTATTGTAAATTTCTCTTTGAACAACCTCCGGTTCCCAAATGAATAAAATTAAATTATTAATATTATTTTCTAAACAATAATTTAAAAATATATTTGTTTCTTTGTTTATATTATTAAAAATTATCCATTTAGCTGTTTTCATATTTCCATTATCTAAAGTTTTTAAAGTATACCCTTTTATTAACATTTGTTCTGATAATCTTTTAAATAAGTTTTTATTTATGTTATTAAGCATATCGTTTTCATTAAATATTTGATTATTTAGTTGCCAATCATAATTGGGATAAAATAAAATTGTGTTTCTTTCGTATACATTTTGATTATCTTTCCACTTATTAATTATTTCTTCATCTGTTTCATAAATTTTAATTAATTCTATCCCTAACTTTTCTAAATATTTAATTCTATCATAAATAATATCTTGATAAACATCCGATGAAATTATTATTGCTTTAATATTATTTTTTAATTGGTCTATTTCAAAAATCTTATATCCAAAAATACAATCACCAATATTATTTCTATCAATAATTCCAATAATATTTTCTTTGTATAATATATTATCTAACAATATTTTCGTATGATTTCCAGAGCCATATATTGCAATTGGATAATCTTTATATTTTAAAAGTTTTCTATTCAAAATATCAATATAGTATTTAAACATACAAATCCTCCTAGTTTAATTCTCTTTCCCAATTAATATTTCTTTTAATAACCTTTGAAGGATTCCCTGCTACAATTACATTTTTATCAACATCTTTAGTTACAACAGCATTCATTGAGATAATGCTACCTTCCTGAATTTTGACACCTTTTAATACTTTGGCACCTTTACAAATCCAAACATGGTTTCCAATAAAAATACTTTTTGAAATATTTAGTCTTTTTTTAGTTTTATTATCAATAACAGAATGGGTGTCTGTTGCCATTATATCAATGTCTTCTGAAAGCATGCAATCGGAGCCGAAATTAATTTCTATATTACTATCCGAAACACATAAATTAGCTCCATTACAAGTTGTAGCTTTACTTATTAATATTTTACCTTTAGTACAATTTTTAACATAAATAAAATTTGTTTTATCAAAACTGCAGTAACTTTTAATTATCAATTCATTATTTTCGCCATTTATATTTATATTGCAGTTATTTAAAAAAACATTATTTTCAAAAATAATTTTATTGTTTTCCCCATTTATGTTAATAATTACATCGACTATATTGCATTCATTATCTATTTCTAGAATATTTGAATTTCCTATTACCTTCAAATCAATTTTTTTAAACAATCCTTTATTTACGCATATTTTGTTATCTAAACCTCGATTTACAATTTTAATATTTGATATTTTAAAAAATTCATATTTCTCAAGTTTGCAATTAAAATCAAATATATTAATAAGTTTATTTTTACCAATTTTTAATTTTAAAAGCTGTGTTTCTATTTCTTTATAATATTGACTAGCAATTATTATATAATCAAACTCATAATTTATTAATTCCATTGGAGAAATAACTTTTTTTCCATTAAAATTTTTATTGATTTTAGTTTCATCATTTTCTAAATAGCATATTAAATTCACATCATAATTTAATAAATCATAAACATATTGTGCTGAGCTACCAGTACCAAAAATCATAACTTTTTTCATAAATACCTCTTACCTTATTATATTTTTAATAATAATAATAAATTAAAAATATATTTCTTCATTTAAAATTTTAGTCATTTTTTCAGCTCCGAAAATATTTAAGTGTGACTCATCTCTAAAATCACTATCATCAAAAAAATTGGAATCAAAGAAATCTAAAAATTGAAATTCAAATTTATCATATAAATTTTTAATTATATCATAAAATTGTTCCTTTAGCCTAATATCAAAGTATTTAAAGTAATACTTTGTAACTGGAAATATTATTATAATAGGTTTTATATTATAATTTTTTAATAAACTCATATATTCATATATCAAGCTTTCATTTTCACAAATTGTCTCAGGATAGTTTTTATTTGAATCAATCTTTGCTTTGTTTTTTCCTCTTTGTACTTTTTCTTCAAATTTTAATTCTCCAAATACTTTTTTACGATAATTATGATAAAAGCCGTCATAATCAACTAATTTTAAATACTTATGAATATAGTCTTTTGAGAAAAATTTTTCTGCAAAAAAACCTTTTTTTTCAGTCAACTTTTTCATAACTTCATCTTTATTTTTATCATAGCCATGATTGATTCCAAATAGTTTATTATATATTAATGGACATTTAAATTTATAAATACTTAATGCTAAGTCATATTCAAAACTATAATAACTAAGACCGATAATACAATATCTTATATCGTTTTTTGAATTTTCTATAATTCGTTTTGCAATATAATAGTCCCAATATATATCTTGTGAAGCCAAGGCTAAATTAGCAGTTTTAAATTTAAGCTTTTGTTCTATAACCCCTTCCTCTGCATAAGACAAACCTGTTATTATCATTTTATAATCTATACTAGACATAATATTATCGTATATAGTTTTTTGTTTGTGGTAATCAAATTTACACACATCTATAATTGCAAAATCTTTTATATATTCGAAGTAATCAAATATTTTATTTTCGCTTATTCCAATAGCTTTTAGCTGCTCTAATATATCATTACCAAATTGACTTGCAATAATTATAAAATCAAAACTTAATTTTATAATATGTAATGGATTAATAACTTTTTTATTAAAATAATTACTTCCTTGCTTATTTAAATCATTATCAACATAACAAATTATATTTACTTTTTCTCTATCAAGTAAATTATTTAATTGTTCAGAACATTTACCAGTACCAAAAATAATAACTTTGTACATATCTCCACCTTTAAATAATATCTAAAGAATTAATATATTCCTTATAATTTTTTGAGTTTAAAATTTTATTTTATCCCAATACAATGGCGTTCCTTTTTTAATATCTCCTTTAGCTTTCTTACCTAAAACATCATTAATATATTTAGTTTCCATTCCAAAGCCAGGTCTTATACTCCTAACATTATCCTTTGTAAAAATTTCTCCCTGTTTCATGTCTTTTGTGACAAAAAGTGACCTTGAATGTTCTCTGCTTTTAAGTTGTTTTTCAGTTAATTCATATGTAACTGTGCCAAGAGCTTTTTCAACTTCTCTGATAGCTTTAACCATGTTTTTAAATTCCAAGGGCTCCATTGAAAACTTTGAATCAGGTCCTCCAGCGCTTCTATTTAGAGTAAAATGCTTTTCTACTATTTTTGCCCCTAAAGCCACTGCTGCCACAGATACAGAGGTTCCAAGAGTGTGGTCGGAAATACCAACTGTGTAATTAAAAGTATCAAGCATATTAGGAATTGTCTTTAAGTTTATAGCTTCAAAGGGTGAGGGGTACTCACTGGTACATTTTAAAAGAGCAATTTGCTCATTACCTGATCTTTTGCAAGCCTTTAAAGCCTCTTCTATATCCTTTAGGGTTGCTATTCCAGTGGACATTATTATCGGTTTGCCTTTAGAAGCTACGTATTCTATAAAAGGTATATCCGTAATTTCAAAGGACGCAATTTTATAAGCTGGCACCTCCATTTCCTCTAAAAAATCTACAGCTTTATTGTCAAAAGGAGATGAAAAACATATAAGTCCTTCCTCTTCTGCTATCTTTTTTAACTTAGGCTGCCATTCCCATGGAGTATAAGCTTCTTGATACAATTTATACAAGGTAGTTCCATCCCAAATTGTGCCCTGTCTTATTTGAAAATATTCGTTATCACAATCAAGTGTTATAGTATCTGGTGTATAGGTTTGAAGCTTTATTGCATCTGCTCCTGCTTCTTTTGCCGCCTTTATTAGCTTCACCGCATTTTCATAGCTTTGTAGATGATTTGCTGATAATTCTGCTATAATAAAAACTGGTGAATCTTCACCGATTACCTTGTTATCTATATTTAAGTAATTCAATTAACTTCACCTACTTTATAAAATTAATATAATTTATTTATCGTTCATTAACTAAAAAAACTTAAACAAAATTTGTTTAAGCCCTTTTTAGTTAATTTTATTTTATCCAATTTTCAGTTTCTTCTATACCGTCTTTTAAACTATATTTTGGCTCCCAGCCTAAAAGTTTATTAGCTTTATAATAGTTACATTTTAATTTCATTATTTCACTTTGTGGGTGAATGTGAGGCAGATGCTTTATCTCTACTCTTTCTTTTGCTATTAGCCTTGCAAGTTCATTTATCGTTACGTCTTCTCCAGTGCCTGCATTAACTATTTCACCATTTAAGTTACCACTTAATGCACACATAACTATAAATTGGGCACAATCCTTTACATACAACAAATCTCTAGTTTGCTCTCCTGTGCCATATATATTTATAGCTTTTCCTTCCAATGCATTTTTAATAAATATAGAAACAACTCCACCTTCACCACCTGATTTTTGAAAAGGTCCATATGTATTAAAAGGTCTAATTACTACAGCTGGAAGCTTATATGTATTATAGTAAGAAAGCACCATGTTTTCTGCTGCTATTTTACTAGCTCCGTATGGCGATACTGGCTTTGTAGGATGTTCTTCATCTATCCCACCTATATCTGCCTTATCGTATACCATACAAGTACTCATAAAAACAAACTTACAAGGATAGGTTTCTTCTTTATCTTCTATTACCCATGTATCACCTTCCATTTTACCTTTAGCTCCAAACATCTGTTTTTTTGCAAACTGAAGTAAATTAAAGGTTCCTACTGTATCGTTAAAAAAAGTTGTCTCAGGGTCATCTATGCTGTCTTGAACATTTATGGAAGCAGCCAAATGAATTATTATATCAAACTTGTTTTGAAAAACCTTTTCTAAAATATTTTTATCATTAATATCTCCACCAAAAAAGGTGAAAGCTTTATTACAGGAAAATTCCTCAATATTATTTAAGCTTCCATTTGAAAGATTATCCAAAACGATAACCTCATGCTTATCTTTAAGTAAAGTATAAACTACCCATCTTCCAATAAAACCTGCTCCGCCTGTCACTAAAATTTTCATCTTTTACCCTCCAATTATACCAATCCCATTATATCTTTAACTCTATTGTTCCAAGTATGATTTTTTTCAACAATAGCTCTAGCACTATCCGCCATAATTATCCTTTTTTTATCGTTGCTCAGTATTTCGCCAAGCCTTTCGTCAATATTACTCATATCCTTAATATCGGTAAGAAGTGCACTATCATTAAAAATATTTTCAAGCAAAGGCGAGTGATTTGAAAATATAACACTGCCACACATAGCACTATTTAATACTCTTTCGGTAATTCCATTATACACTAAAGTCATAGTTGCATTTAAAGAAATTTTTGAGCGTTTTAAAATATCAAGGCTATCCTCTATATTTACTGAAGGACGTATCGTTATATTATCTGAATTTAAATATTTGTTCCACACATCATTTCCGTATATCTCTATCTTCTGTTCCTTTATATTTTGTATAAACTTAAGTCTATTAAAAAATCTTAAATACTTATCAATTTCAGGAAGGAGCACCAATTGAAATTTTATCTTATCCGCATCTCCGATATTTTGATGACCGTTATAAGCTAATGCAATATTTAATATTTCATGTAACGGCATAAATGAATTATACATCCCTATTTCAATAGCATCATTTAAAATTTTATTTACAGGTTTACTAAATTTAACCTTCCACGAATTTCTAAGCTCTTCGTAATCCACCATAGTACCAAAAAAAACAATATCTTTATCTTTATCTTTATTTTCACTGCAGTATTCAATTTTTTTATCTGCAGCAAGCAGTAGCACAAAGGCGTTATTTACCTTTATATCATTTTTCAAAAAATTTACTCTTCCAACATCGTTACAGCCCATATAAAGTTCTTTACAATTTAAGTCTAATAACGGTATATGGTAAATAGGGTGATCAACCATTATTGCTAAATGTTTTAAGCCAAAAGACTTATAATAAAGCCTATTATTAAAATTAAAGCTCATAGAATTAAAACCTATGCAAAGCTTTGGCTTTTTTTCTTCTAAGGACTTTTTAAAGCTTATACTATCAAAATTAACCAAATCAACAATTTGTGCTTCTATTCCTTCAGCTAAAAATGCTTCATATAGCTTTTGAGAAAAGTACCCCATTACTTCATAAGCACCAGTACCTTTAAAAATAACTATATCTTTCATATATTATCTCCTTTTATAACTTCTGCAATCCTACTAGCACCTTTTCCGTCTACTAGATAGTTCATATTATAGGTTAGCTGCCTTCTAAAATCTACGTCACTATATAAAATATTAAATTTTTCAATAAAATTAGCATCATAACCATTTGTAAAGTTAGTAAACAACAGCTTAGTATTTTTATGCATTTCATTAATAAATTTAAGTTGATTTATTGCTGTAACAATAGCTAAAGTTGGAACAGAAGCAGCACAAAGCTCATAAATTGTACTTCCTCCTGCACTTATTGCAATATGGCTTTCTTTCATAATGGAAGCCATGTTATCAACATTACAATAAAAATTTACATTTTCACTTTTGTAGCTTAAAATAAGCTTATCTCTATGAAGGTTTGTCACACCCAATACTATATTGTAACTTAAATTCGGATACGCTTTTAACAATTCGTCCAATATATTTTTCGTAAAGTTATATTCATCTGCAGCACCTAAGGTTAATAATATTTTTTCAACCTTTATTTGAGGCTCATTAAACCTCAAGTCATCAAATTGTTCCCTTAAAGGTACATATTTAGGTCCAAGAAGCCTTATTTTAGCATCTTTATAGTTTAAATTTTCTGTTCCTACGCTGTAGTTTACTATAACATCTATATTATAGGAATTTAAGCAATTTAAGTCGTCAATATATATCAATTTTTTTGCGAACATATAAAAATATTGCAATTTTTCAGTGGTATTTACTTCATAACTATCTACGATCATAAAATCAAATTTTTGCTCTAAGGGCATTTTATTATTGACCTTATAATTTTTATTTTTTAAATACAAAAAAGCAGCTAATGAGCTGTTAGTGCATATATATTCTACGTTAACTCCCTTATTCTTTAGTTTGTCACCAATTGCCATAGTTCTTATTATATGTCCCATTCCTATTTTTTCAGAACCATCAGCAAAAATAGCTCCATTCATATGCTACACTTCTTTCTGGATTATGTTACTATTTATTTTATTAAGTTCATTATTTCTGTCTAAATATTTTATTACCTCTTTCGCACAAACATATTCATCTTTAAAATGCTTGTAAATTTGAGTAACTAATTTAAAATCTTCCACTGTATCTACACATAGCCTATATTCTTTATTAAAAAGCTCCTCTCCTTTAACATAACCTATACTAAACTTATGTGGATTTTTATACATATATAAAGTTACATGTTCCCTAAAGCTTTCATCTAACCCCCTAGTTTGAACTTCAACCTTTTTTAAGGCTTCTTTTGAAAATATTTCAACATCAAAACCCCTTGCAAAAGTATTTGGAACGTCAAGCCTTACATAGTCATAATCATACATGAAATAACTAGTTATTACGTTATTAACTATATCTGTATCAATTAATGGGCAATCTCCAGTGATTCTAATTATTACATCGCCATTATATTTTTCCGATGCCTCTACATACCTTTTAAGCACATCCCTTTCATCACCACAAAAAAATGAAAAGCCAGCATTTTTAACTATTTCAATAAGCGGTTGTTCAATTTCTTTATTTGAAGTTGCCATAACTATTTCATCAATTAATTTGCTCTTTTTTAATCTCTCTAAGGTATAAAGTATCATTGGCTTTCCTAGAATAGGTTTAATAACCTTCCCTTGTAGCCTTTCAGAACCCATTCTTGCTTGAACAATACAAACGACCTTCATTATAGTACCCCCTTTAAAAAAGCTAATAATTCTTCCATATTTGATATTAAAAAATCCGCTTCATATTCACTAGAAAGCCTTACATCCTTATGTTCACCCACTTCTCTTATTATCCTTACAGTATATAAGCCTGCCTTTCTAGCACCTATGAAATCTTTATTGGGATTATCACCTACATATACAGCTTCCTTGCTGTTAAGCTTAAAGCTTTTTAGCATATGTAAAAAGGAGCTTTCTGAAGGTTTGTAAAAAGCCCTTCCATAATCATCTGTAACAATTATTTTATCAAAATAATTTTCTATTCCTAAAAGCTTAATTTTATTCCATTGAACAGAAGCCATCCCATCAGTTATAAGCCCAAGCTTATATTTGTCCTTTAAAGCATTTAAAACCAATTCACTATCTTTATAAAGGATAAGCTTAGGTGATGCATTTCTATATATTGAAACAAGAGTATCTATGTCTTCTTTTATATTATAACTTTGGCATAAAACATCAAAAATTTTTCCTCTTCCATTTTCAAATAGTATTTTTTTTGTCTCTTTAAAAATTTCATCAAATGAAATCGAGTATTTTTCAGATAAATACTTACAAACTTCAAAAAAACCACCAAAGACAAAATCCTTTTCGTTATATAATGTATCATCTAAATCAAAAATAACTAATTTAATCATAAACAGCCTCATCATATCTAAGCATAGTAACCTCTTTATAATTTCCTATTTGAGTTTCAATTTTTTCTCCCTTAAGCATCTTTATAAAAAGCTCACCATAATCTATTCCTGCCTGAAAGGTTAAAGGAACTCCACCACCAAACCTAGGATTTACCTCTATAAAAAAAATATTACCATTACAATCCTTTATGCACTGCACTGTAATTGGACCAATTCCCTTTAATTTGCTGCAAAGCTCAAAGGTTTTCTCTATAATCAAAGTATCTTTAACGGTTCTGCTCTTAGTTACTTCTCCTGCCCTAACCTCTAGTCTCTCCCTAGGAACTATAGATAATATATTTCCATTAAGATCTGCTAGCACATCTACCGTATATTCTGTGCCTTCAATATATTTTTGAATTATAGGCTCTTCTACATAATCAACGAAAAATTCAAATTGTTTTAAATTGTTTATTTTGAAAACATTGCTGCTTCCCATTCCCATTTTAGGCTTTATAATAAGAGGAAAATCCAAGTTGTTTATATTATCACCTTTTTTAAAGGTAAATGGAGTCAGTATATCCTTTGAGCTGAAAAAATTATAAGTTTTCCACTTGTCATTGCAGCTTATTATTACTTCTTTTGAGCTTAGAAGCAGTACTGTTCCTATGTTTTTAAATTTTTCTCTATTTTCACATAAGAGCTCATATTCTTTTTCAAACAAAGGAATTAGCATATGTATTTTTTCTCTTTTGCATATGCCTAATAATTGCTCTATATAATTTGGATTATCGTATTTTGATACAATAAAAAATTTATCCACAAAACCCTTTGCTGGTGCAAGGTTACTGCAATCTGTGCCAAAGACCTCGCAGCTTTTTTTAAGCTCTTTTACAAGCTGAACTCTTTTCCCAATGGCCGTTAATAATATGTTCATATTGGTATATACTCCTAAATTTTAAAAATAACTATTGTTATTACAACAAATTTTCTTCTATTATTATTTTACGTATTTGCTCTTTATTTATTGGATTAGCTTCACTTGAAGTATAGCTCTTAAGCTCTGCCCTTTTGCTATTTAAATAAAAGTTTTGATATTTTATTCTATCAAAGTTAACTGGGGTAACTGCAAACATATTTTCTAAATCGTAGGCATAATGAGCTTCCTCTTTAGTCATAAGCTCTTCAAACATTTTTTCCCCAGCTCTAAGTCCAATCTCCCTAATTTTAATTTCATTTTTAGAAAGCCTATACAGACTGCAGGTTTCTTCTATTACTACTTCAGCTAAATCGTTAAGAAGTATTACAGGCATTTTAAGTACAAACACCTCTCCACCCAATGCTTTTTCTGCGGCTATAAGCGTTAAATTAACTGCTTGCCGCTGTGTCATCATGAACCTAGTCATTTTGCCGTCTGTTACCGTAATTTCACCATTATTTAATATTTGCTCTTTAAAAAATGGTATTACAGAGCCTCTTGAACCCATAACATTTCCAAACCTTACAACAACAAATTTTGTCCTAATAGAACCTTTGCTGTAGTTTGCAGCCTGAACTAGCTTTTCAGCCAAAAGCTTCGTTGCTCCATATGCATTTACAGGACTAATAGCCTTATCTGAACTTGTAAATAAGACGCATTGAACTTTGTGATAAGTAGCAGCTCTAATAACATTTTCCATTCCTTCTACATTAGTTTTTATAGCTTCCGTTGGATTATATTCGCAGGCAGGCACATGCTTCATAGCTGCTAAGTTAAATACAATATCAATACCATCCATAGCTCTCTCTACTCTATCATAATCTCTAACATCACCTATTAAAAACCTAAGCTTAGATAAGTCTTTAATGGAATTTTGCATTATAAACTGTTTATACTCATCTCTACTAAATATTCTTATGACCAGAGGCTCAAGCTTTAACAGCTCCTGCACCATTTTAGTTCCTATTGTTCCAGTTCCACCGATTACAAGAATTTTTTTATTTTTATAATAATTCATTTTATCACTTCCACTTTAATCATTTATAATAAAGCTAAGATCTTTTTCTATTGTTCCTTTTATTCTTGCACCAGAACTGCAATTTATAAATTTAATTTGAGGATTCTCAAAAATTTTGTCTTCAATCCATTTTTTAAAATATAGCCATCCTTCTGTAGTTTTAAGGGTAGTTCCACCTATACCTTCTACTTTTTTAGCTATTTCATCTCCCAAGGTTATTGTCTCATTTGCATAATTATCAGCATGAGATTTATCGTTTATAAAAGCTAAATCCTGACCAATGAATATTATAGTTTCTGCTCTGCCCTTTATTGCTATGTTTAAAGCAGCTGTTGCAACAGATTTTCCAGTTTCAATTATTGTTCCTTTTGAATTTTCTTTAGAATTATAAAATTTATATTTAGGACCATTATATTTCGTTACTGCAAGATTTGATGCTGTACTTAAAAAACATAAAGGCACATCTAAATTTTCAAAGCCTTGAAATTGATTATACACTATTTCTTGCGGATCAATAATTGTTATCATATCTGGTTTTATTCCATAATTCATTAATAATTTTAATGAACTGCCTACTGCAAAAATGACAACCTTATCTCTTATACTTTTAAGCTTTTCCAAATTTAAATTTAACGATGGCCCAGAAGCAACAATAACTATAGGTTTTCCATGAGAATCATATTTATTATAAAAATCATCGATCATTTCACATTCTACTTTATTATTTAATTCCATATTTTTTTTAGCCATTCTACCATGTCTCACAAACTCAGTTATTCCAATTTCAAATCTATCCATTACACCTTTAAAATCTTCAAATTGTTTTGGCATCACTTTAATTTCTGGTTTAAATACAATGAATGAATCGCTATTTTTGATACTCTTTGAAAAACTAGTTAAAATGTCTCCAGTGTAACCATGGACAAATTTCACTCTTTGATCTTTTAATATTTCTTCAAGTAGTCCATATTTTAATCCTATTTCAATTATTTCTTCATCAACATCATATAGTTCAACAACACTATCATTACTAATAAGCTTGAGCATCTCATATATATGATATCCTAATCCTACTCCATATATAACTATATGATTTTTATTTTTCAGTTGATTCTCCCTATATTTAGCAAAATTATAAGCCTCTTTTAAAGGATAATACATACTATGAATCAAAATATTATTTATACTTAAAGAATACACGCCTTCTCCAGTATTAATCAGTTGAATATTCCTTGCTTTTTCCATAGTTTAACCCCTTACAATTATTTATTTCCAAGTATTTCCAATAACCAGCTGTATAAAATCGGCTCAAGTTCATATTCAAATATATCATAAATTAATACATTATTTTTCCTTTCAATAGCTTTTGTTATATTTATAAATATAACATTTAGAATTGAATAGTCTATTTCGATTAATTTATTATTATCTATCAATTTAATTGCTTCTGTAAGTTTATTTGTAGTAAGACTTACTTCCGTTGTGGCCGCATTATCATAACCTGATTGAAAAAGAAAAACAATTAAATGCATTTCTTCAATTAATTCTTTTAATAATTTTATTGCACTTTCATTAATATCATTTTCCATAACTTATTCATTTTCCTTCTATTTTTTCGTTTATGGCTTCCAAGTATTGTTTAACCATATTGTCGTCTTCTTCTATTTGCTGAAAATAATCTTTTGACAAAGTGTACTCTCCTATTGAAAATAGAACAACCCCTAAATTAAATAGCGTATTCTTATTTTTATTATCAAAAGCTAAAGCCTGACTAAAAAAAGGAATCACTTCTTCATATTTTCCCTTATTAAAATTATATACACCAACAGAGTTTAGCATTTCTACTTTATTAGATACATTTTTATTAATATAGCTCAAAATTTCATCAACTGAGAAATCATCTAATTTTGTTTCTATTTCCTGATAGTTTTTATTTGAGGTTATATTTTTCAAACAAAAGCCTAAAATCTCGTCTTTATTTAATTTATTTGCTGTCAAAACATATTGATAAGTTTTATACTGCATATCAAAATTTTCATTGGAAATGGAAGTTAGTACGTTTATAAACTCCTCATCTTCTTGGCTTCCAATAAACGGATTGCATCTAATATTAATATTCTCATACTCACATGCTTTAAACATTTCTATTATTTCTGTATATGTAAAAAATCTAATATGTGTCCTGTCAAGTATGCCAGCGTCTTCATATTTCCATCTTCCAAAAATAAGCTGTCTCAAAATAGAATAATGCATTACATTTGGAATACTAGCAACTATTTTGCCAGTTGGTTTTAAAAATCTTCTTACTTTTTTAAGTACTTTTTCTGGTGAATAGAGATGTTCTAATACATCTCCAAATAATATATAATCAAATTTTTCTTCTTCAAAGTTAATTTCTGAAGTTTCAATATTATCCTCATATGCCTCCGCTATCATTCCTGCACATTTTGCAGCAGCACCATTTAACTCTAGACCAAATAATTGTGCATTTTTGTAAAGGTTTTTTATCTCAAGTAAAGTTCCTCCACATGCACAGCCAACTTCTAAAACAGTAATCTTTTCTTCATAGTTTTTATCGAAAAGTGAAATCATATCTTCTCTTATTCCATTAGAATAACTTGACTTAAAGCCCCATTTTTCTTCAAATAATTTGTCTTCATAGTCTCTATTTTCACTTTCAAAAAAAGAAGAATTACCATTATTGTATACGAAGGTATCTTTAGAATATATTAGTTTATAACCTTTTCTTCTTATTCTGTAACAATAATCATCTAATGCACTATAACCTCCTATAGCCTCATCAAAATATCCAACTTTATCTACTACTTCTCTCTTTACTATAAAACATGAATTGCTTAACGTAATTCTTTCATAACTTAAACCAATATGCGACTCATTATACGAGTCTGAAAAACAAAGTAATTGTTCCAAATTATTTGCTTCACAATTTACCGATTGAAAGGTAGTAGAATAACAAAGGGAAGGTCCTACCATAGCAATTTCATCTGAGCTATTTAAGCAATTGATAAGCTTATTTAAAGCCTTTTCAGTTAATATAGCATCTTGCTGTAAAAACAAAATGTACTTACCATCAGTTTTATTTAAAGCCAAATTAAAAGCTTCTGAATAATTTATTTCTTTTTCGTTTAATATTGCATTAACTGACTCACTTTTATTTAAAAAATCCACTGTACCATCTTTTGAATTATTGTCTATAACTAAAAGTTCTATTTCCAATGATATATCAAACTTAGAAATAATTTTAATTATTCTATCTAAATTACTAACATTGTTTTTTGTAAGAATTACAATACTTATTTTCATATATTGTCTCCTTTTATTTGATAATTACTTTAAATTTATTATATACAAGCTGAATATTGTTTTAAAAAAAGTTTTCTATATTTCTCATAACTGGCATCTAAATTAGAAATACCACAATCATGAATACACCAAGGAACACTATAATTTATAACAGCTAAATCATAACCTATCTTAAGCATTTCAAAGCTTTGTGATATATCATAAAAATGCCAGCCATCAAAAATATCTTCTCTCCATTTTACATCAAATTGAGTAATCATCACTACTCCATCAATTGCTTTTACATATTCTACTTCATCTATATTATTTTTGTTTAAAAGATACATTGTTATTTTGCCAGCGTGTGTATCATACAAACTTCCAGTGCAATCATTAGCTTCCCACCATATTCCATTTTGTGGCAATGTTTTGCAACCTGCAACACCAAGCATTCCTATCATTTTATTTTCTTCAAATATATTTATAAAGTCTGTTATAAAATTTTTATTGATAAAAAGTACATCTTGGTGTAGGTATACCTTATATTTTGCATCAGTTTTCTCTATTGCTTTATTGTATGCACTTGTAATACTTTTTTCATTTCTCATTGCTATAACTTCAATTTCAAAATCTTTCGGCACATATAAATTTTCAATATATTTTAGACATTCTTCAAAATACACTTCATCATTTACACATAATATGAAAGCCACCTTTTTATCGTTCATTTATTTCACCTCTTATGGAGCTTTCTAATGTTATTATTTCTTCATCCTTTTCTTCAATTTGAGAAATATATTGTAATGCCATGTCATACTCACCAAACTTACTTAACACATATGATAAATTAAATAAAGTATCTGGATTTTTACAATTTAATTCTAAAGCTTTTGATAAAAGTGGAATTACATAGTCGTAAGAATGAGAAGAGAAGTTATTAACTGCAATAGAATTCAAAACGTATTCTTTCTTTATAATTTCATTAAAAACCACTTGAATAATATTTTTAACGGATATAACATTACTAATTAATAGGTTATTTATTTCTCTAAGACTTTCTTCTTGTTCTATATTATTTTCAATCCTTCTAAGCAAAAATTTAAGCTTAAGAAGCTCTCTTTCATTCAGCTCTCCCTTAGTAAGCTTTGTTACAAACTGAGGTTCAAAGTCAAAATGTTCAGTTAAATCTCTATCAAAATCCAAAGGAAGTATTTGATAAAATTCATTTATAATATTTGTATTTCTTGGTAAGGAAACAATAAGCTTCCCTCCTTTTTTCAAATATTTTTTAATTTTATTAATTAAATAAATCATTTTTATATTATCTAGAGGGTAATCAACTATTAAAATATAATCAAATAGTTCTTCCTCATAGTCAAGTTCTATTTTTTCAGCATCTCCAATAGTAATTTTAGCTTCTAAGGTTTTATTTACTAAGGCATTTTCGTGTTTTTCTACTCCATAAAGGACTGCGTTTGGAAACTTATTTTTTATTTGAAGAAGTAAACCACCTCCGCCGCATTCAAGCTGAAGAACGTTTAAAGCTGAGTCTTTTTTATCATTCATAATTGAAATTATATCTGGTCTAATACAAATTATATGATATATATCAATTCCCCATTTTTCATCAATTATATTTTTGTTTCTAATTAAAAGCTTTTGATATTCCTCTTCCTTTTTATCTGCCTCAAAGCTAATGCTTCCAAAATGATGAATAAACGTATCTTTGCAAAATATAAGTTTGTAACCTTCTTTTACAATCCTTATTGATAAATCATCATCTTCAAAATTGCCAGGAGTGAAAACTTCGTCTAAAAGCCCTACCTTATTAATAACCTCTTTTTTAATAAGCATGCAAAAACCTATTAATTTAATTCTTTCTTCACATAAAGCAGGATTGAACTCATTATATTTCTCTGCAAAAGCTTGCATTTCATTTATATTTTTGTAATTCACCTTAATCCACTGAAAATATACGCTATTATTTGTTACTGGTCCAACAGCCCCTATTTCTTTTCTGCTATAAAGATGTTTAACTAAATTGTTTAACCAATTTTTTGTTACTATTACATCATTATTTAGAAGCATTACATTGTCACCTTTTGCTATTTCTATTCCTTGATTACAGCCTTTAGGAAAGCCAAGATTTACTTTATTATAAATCTTTATTATATCTTCTTGCCTTTCTAGCCATTCCACTGTTCCATCAGTAGATGCATTATCTACTATTATTATTTCATAAGTATCTTTTTCTGTATATTTTCTTATGCTTTCAATACACTTTATAGTATAATCCAATTTGTTATAGGTTAATATAATAATACTAGTTTTCATCATTTCACTTCCTATAATAAAGTTTAAATCATTCTTCCCATAATATTAAATTAGGGTTTTCGTCCAATATAGATTCATATTGCTCCTTTATTCCAAACTCGCCTTCAGGATCTAGTTTCATATATCTTTCATATTTCTTTATTCTTTCTGCTTTATTTGCCCAGCCAAAATGCTTTAACCTAAGCTCAGAAGTTTCATAAGGAAGTTCCATTATATTCATAGGAACACGTCCACAGTGCTGGCTTGTTTCCTTCCATAAGTAATTAAAATTAGGCTGATACCTATGGAGAAAAGGTCTATATATTGCTTGAGCGTTCCAATACTTATCTTCTCTATATTTATCCTTATCCCAAAAATCATATAGTCTAAAGCAAATAGTGTCCGTTTCCTGTTGATTAATTATAGCTTTTATTTCTTCCTTGAATTTTTTCTCAAATATTTCATCAGCATCAAGAAACAAAATCCAATCTGGATTAGTTTTAATTGTTTCTTCCCACTGTTCTTTCCTAAGCTCTATTTCATTAGAGAATTTTGATTTTTCATTTTTAATTATAGTTAATGGTATATGTTTTAGTACATCTTTAACAACCTCTACACTGTTATCTGTACTGCCATCATCTATAATTACCGCATTATCTATATATTCACATGCAGCCTCTAGCATTTCTCTTAAATATCTATCAGCTTCATTTTTTATTACCATTGAAAGAGTTAATTTATTATTTTTAGTCTTTACTTCTCTAACAACCTCTTTATATAACATTTTTGAGCTTTCATTGGACTCTTTATACTTTTTAACACCTGACAAGTCAGTTTCCCTATAAATATGGTAAGCTGGATAAAATGTATCTACATATAAATCAAAACCCAAAGCCTGTGCCCTAATGCAGAAATGTCTATCTTCTCCTGAAAATGAAAGGTTTTTAATTTCCTTAAAATTAACTCCTCTTTTTAAAGCATTTCTACAAATTAATGTACAAGCCCCTAGTCCTCCTATTTTGTAAATACCTGGTATTCTAAGTGCATCCAAGAACTGTTGTTCCCGTCTAATTTTTTCTTCAGCACTTAATACTTCTTCTCTTAACTTAAAAAATTGATCATATTGGTCTCTTAACCATACTTGTGGTAATTCATAATCTAAATTATTTTCCCATCTAGTCCAAAATATATTGGAAATTATATCTTTATTATCACTGTATAATTGATATAAAGTTTTTGGATGTAACACTAAATCTGAATCAATCAAAAATAAATAATCATAATTTAATTCCAATGCTTTGTTTATTATATTATCCTTAAAGGCTGCAACCTTCCACATTAATTCCTCATCCCAATGATGAGTATTATCATCACATTTATATTCATCTAGCTGCTTTCCTTTATATATAACGGAATTATTATGCTTACTAGCAAACTGGTTTAAGAGGTCACTGGATTCAGTAATAATATTGTCATCTATAAAAATGTAATCCACATCGAAATTTTCTTTTTCTAACTGTTCTAAGGATATAATAAATTGTTTTAATATTTCTGGCTTTTGATGAACTGGACTACCTATTAAAATTTTCATTTTGGGTATGCTTTTATCTGCATCAGCTTTTAAAGTAGTGATAATTTCATTAATAGTTTCTTTATATGTTAAATCCTCACAACTGTTTAATGCTTTTTCGTAATATTCAACAGCTCTTTTTATATCATCTCTTTGCTGGCAAACATATGCTTTATTAAAATTCAATTCAAAATTTTCGTTATCTTTTTTTAGTCCATCATTTAAAATTAATTCTGCAGCTATAAATTTGTTTTGTTTAATTTTAATTATTGCTTTCATGGAAATGATGTCTAAATCGTCTTTAATTAATTTTTCATACCCTAAAATAAATTGCCCAGCTTCATCTAATTTATTACTATTAATTAGATTTTCTATACTGCCTTTTAATTTGCTTTTGTAGCTTTCAAATTCAGCTATATCCATTTGCATAATATCTCTCCTTAGAAATATTCCTATTTATTATTAAAAACAAGCCTATCAAGGTTTTCTAAAACTTCATTATAATTATGAACTCTCATGTATTCTCTAGCTTCCCCTAGTCCAAATTTCGTTATATTGTTTACATCAAAAATAGTTTCAACATATTGCATTACAGCATCAGAAACCTTTCCCATATCAGCATATACCTTTGCAATCATAAGCTTTGGCTGAAAACTTCCACGTCCTTTTATTGATACAAACTTACTTGTTTCACCAATTTCAATACATTTATTAAAGTCCTCAATAGCATCTTCATAATTTTTTAACTCAAAATTGCAGGTTCCAGATATAAAATATAAATCTACATAGTCCTTAAAAGCTTTGTCTTTTACAATACTTTTTATAAAATCGATACATAATTTATATTCTTTCATTCCAAAATAACATTCAGCCATTCTTTTAACCATATCTATCTCATATTCTGTAATTCCATATTTATTAATGGATGTAGCCAAGCTATTACATTTAAAAAAGCTTTCAAGTGCCTCCTTATAAAGTCCCTCTACCTCATAACAAACCCCTAAGTTATAATGAACATATGGATTATTAGGTTCTTTCTCTTTTTGTTTTAAAATTATATCCTTATTTCTCTTCACTTTATTTTTTTGTTTAACTTCACTTTCGATGTATCCATAATGTATTACTTTGCAAATACTACCGTCAATAGGTTTTATATCATCAAAATTGTTCATTATATTTATCTGTTCATGAATAGCTCCAACATATTTATAACCCTTATTTCTGAATAGTTTGCAATACACTGCAGAATATACAATAGTATCCCTGGTTATTATGTTGTACAGTGGTATTTCATAGCCTTCAAGCTCTGAATTTTCTAGTACTTCTCTAACCCTTATTGGATCACAAATTAATTTTTCATCTGCATCTAACATCAAAATCCAATCTCCAGTAGCTTCCTTTAGTGAAATATTTCTTGCTGCTGAAAAATCATTTTGCCATTCATAATTAAATAGTTTTACTTTCTCTCCAAATTTATTTATTAATTCAATTGTCTTATCTGTTGAACCTGTATCTACTAGTATTATTTCATCAACAAGCTTTAAGGCATTTTCTAGACACATTTCAATATATTTTTCTTCATTTTTTACTATCATGCATAAACTTATTTTCATATTTTTGCCTCCGAATTATAATATACTATTAATATCGAGTTAATTATACATTTCTTTAGGTAAATATTATTACATTATAATTTGAATACTATGGAAATATATTTATGTCTCTTTACGAAGACGTAACAAATAACTTATAAAAAAAAGTCTTTCGAATAATCGAAAGACTTTTTTTATAATTACTGTAATAACTTAAGAACTTGTTGTGGATTTTGGTTAGCTTGAGCAAGCATTGATTGAGCAGCTTGTTGAAGAACGTTCTCTTTAGAGTAGTTCATCATTTCACTAGCCATATCAACGTCTGTAATTCCAGACATTGCAGTTGTTAAGTTTTGAGATTCAGTTGTTATATTACCAATAGCATAATTAAGTCTGTTTTGGTATGCACCTATTGTTGATCTTGCAGTAGAAACAGATTGTAATGCTGCTGTAATTACTGAAATAGAAGCATGAGCTTCATCTGCAGTACCAACTGAAATAGAAGTACCTACAGTAAGTCCTAATTGTGCAGTTCCTATCTTAATGCTTGTTAAATTGAATGTCATTAAATCATAAGCATTTGATGATGAACCTATTTGGAAAGTTAAGTTTCCAGTAGCACTTAATAGGTTATTTCCATTAAAGTTTGTAGAACTTGCTATGTGATCTATTTCACCAGTTAATGTTTGTAATTCATTTGTAATTGCAGCACTATCTGCAGATGCATTAGTTGAGCTAGCTGCTTGTGTTGCAAGTTCATTCATTCTTTGAAGAATAGATTGAGTTTCGTTTAATCCACCTTCAGCAGTTTGTAATAATGAAATTGCATCTTGAGAGTTACTATTAGCTTGGTTAAGACCATTGATTTGTGCTTGCATTTTTTGAGATATTGATAAACCTGCAGCATCATCAGCAGCCTTGTTGATTCTTGAACCTGAGCTCAATTTTTCCATTGAACTTTGAGCACTTTGTGAATTTGCATTTAAAGCATTTAAAGCATTTAATCCTGGTAAGTTGTGATTAATAATCATAATAAATTCCTCCTTGAATTTAACTGGGAATCCTTTCCCACTTTTAATATTTTATAAGGTTCTTAATTTCATGGCCACTCAATTTTAAACCTTATTATTGCTTACATGTATTTTATCGAAATAACCTTTAATTACTTTATACCTTTATTAATAAATTTTTTTATTTATTAATAAAGGATTACCAGAAAAGCCTACGTGATACATTTTTTTAATTTTTAGCTCATTGCCTAATGAATGAAGCTTTTTATTTATATCGCTCATATTTTTAACAATAAGCTCCTTAACCTTTACATCTAGCTCCATTATATTTGTATTTTTAATTTCCATAACGATATTATCTTTAGTATAAATTTCTGGATTTTTCTCAAAGGTATCAATAATTTGTTGTCTTTCACCTAACAGCTGATTTAGCATTAAAAAATCTTTAGTACTAAAGCACTGAAGCATTTTAATTGTCTTATCTCTAAAATCCTTAACTAATCGCTCTGTATTTTCCATTATTTATCCCCCCTTATATTTTAGCCACCATTACTACTTAACATTGAGGATAAATAGCTTTGCTGAGTACTCATCTGGCTTAGCGCCGATTGAAGGGAAGTAAATTCATTAGTATACATAGTTTGGTCTTGAGCCATTTTTGTTTTAAACTGAGTAATGGAATCTTGTTCATCAGCTATTTCTTTAAAAAGACTATTATTTGTTTCAGATGTGGTATTGGGCATACCAGCTTTTTGTAGAAGTATACCTTGGTTACCATTTGCATCTACATAAGTACCTGCATACTGAGTTTCTATATCGCTTAATCTTTGAAAAATACCTTCTTCACTACTTCTAGTAGTCATTTGCGAATTAGTTAAATCTGTATTATATATAGGATAACTAGTAGACATTTGCGTAAAAAGGCTTATTACCTGCTGAGGATTATTTTGCAGTGCCTGCGTTAATTTTGTTGTATCTAATGTGAGCTTACCACCTTGTGTAGGATCATCTGACGTTGAAAGACCTACATCTGCCATACTAAGGCCAATTCCATTTACAGGTGTATAAAAAGCTTCTCTCATACTATCCAACATGCTATTCAAAGTATCATCATTAGAAAGTAACCCTTGTTGAGCTTTTTGATTCCAAGCAGTAATTTCAGAAGCTGTCATTTGGCTTTCCTGCTGCGATGAAAGAGGCATATAGCTATAGTTTCTTGTTTCACTGGTTACACTACTAATCCCACCGATTAAGTTATTATAGTCATTTACAAAATTTTGTATTTTAGTTACCACCGAAGACACATTAGAAGTTACAGAAATACTAGCACTTCCCGATGAACCTCCATTTTGTGCAATATTATAAGTTACACCATCTATTTGAAACTTATTTGATGCTTCTGAAAGTGGAGTAGTATTAGTACTTCCATTTGGCTCCGTTATTGTAAAGCTTCCATTTTGCCCAGCTGTTCCTAAATTATTTGTACCGCCAGTGTTACCAATTGTATTAGTAGTTGTTGCACCAGAGGTTCCAGATAGGTTTGTTCCAAATAAAGTATTTAGAAAGTTTTGAGTATTAGCATCTGTTGAACTTATAGTTAAGTATTGTCCACTTCCAGTAGTATCATCAGCTATACTGAACTTTCCAGTTAATTCACTGTAGCTAAAGGTTGCTCCACATCCATTTGACAAACTGCTTAAAACTTGACTCAAAGATTGTCCTGAATTTGCAGTTAAATCATAGGTCACATTTGTACCATTTACAGTAAAATTTAATGTCCCGCTAGTTGGCAAATTACTATTACTTGCAAGTACCGTTGAAAGAGTAGATGAATTATTTATAGTACTTGGAAGTGCAGAGGTAGTATTTAATTGTGCCGCAGTAGCAAGCTGTGTCCAGCTTACATTATAAGTACCTACAGTGGCGGTGTTTGACGCTGTTGCAGTAACATTTGCATTGTTGGATGTGGCAGCATTAACTGAATATCCACTCGAAGAAAGCATGTAATTATTTGATAATACATCAAAATAATTATTTGAAAAATTTTGCAAATTAGTAGTTATAGATTGATATCTATCTTGCGTCCATTGGGATATCTGTTCTTTTTGAATCAATTGATTTAATTGAATTTGGTCAGATGACATCATTTGATTAACCATGCTGTTAACATCTATTCCAGACATTTGAGACATTAGGCTTTGTGAATACGTGCCAGAGCTTGAACTTGTAGATGAACTACTTGTTGTCGAACTAGAAGAAGTATTCCCTGCCGTTAGTGGGTCTATTGTAGTCGTTAAATCACTTGTGCTATATGGAACAGCATAAGGATTAGTAGTTGTTGTACTGCTTATTGAACTCATTTTGCATCACTCCTTTATTACCTTTTTGAAGCATAATAAGCTTGATTCCACATATCTCTAACTTCTTCAATTAGAGGAATAGCTTCATTTATTATCGAAACATCCTTCCTTATATTGGCATTTAACAACCTATCGATTATAAATTTATAAACTGATATTAATTTAGGACCCCATTCACCAGATAGATTTATATCTAAGGTTGCAATTAACTCATAAAATATACTTTGTGTTTTTTTTATGTTTTCATTTGCCCTTTCATAATCACTATCCGTTAAAGCTTGTCTACCTATCTTTGCAAATTTCACAGCTCCATCTAAAAGCATTAAAAGCTGCTGTTCCTTTGAGGCAAAATTTACGCTGTTATTTTTATATTTACTATATGCATTATTTGTATTCATAAAAGCACCTACTTTCTTACATCTAAAAAGTTACCTTTTTCTTGTCCTAGTTCAAAAGCATTATCTTTAAAAGCATCGATATCTATGCCTTCGTCCACTCCAACTTTACTTTGAAGTATTTTTTTAAAGCTTTCATTTTCTTTCTTGTTAGAATAATTTTCCTTCTGCTCATCATTTTTATTTAAAATTTTTTTTGAGAAGCTAGCTTTTCCATTTTTATGAACCTTTCCTTCTAAAGTTGAAGCTCTTATTCTTTCTCTAACTTCCATATCAACTTTATTTATTTTAAATTCCATAACACCACCTCCAAATTTTGATATTATGCCTTCTTATCCAAAATCAAGCCTGCCATTTCACAAAATTGGGCAACCATATCTAGTATTTGCTTTGAAGGGATTTGGTTTACTACTTTGTTTGTGTCATTATCCACTACATCCATAATCATAACATTTTTAAAAACATCATCGGTTTTATATTCTATATGCGTATTTTTATCTTCTAAAAGTTTGTTTAATTTGTCAGCTGCTTTCTTAGCATCTTTTTCACTAACACCTTTGTTATCAGTACCTTTATAATTAGTATCTTGCTTTGAATTCACATTGTTTTGATTAGCCAATTCTTTTACATCTTCGTTTTTAGTACTTCCTTCGCTATTATTAACTGTTGTATTACTAGCAATGTAATTGAAATTGTTGTTTTGTCCTCCTTGACTTAAAACGTTAACTTCCATATATAACACCTCAATTTTTATCTCTTAAAATCTTTTAATATCGAACTATCCTGATTTGAAGCAGAATTAATATTCTCATCAGTAACTTCTTTATATAGTTCTTTTCTCAAGATAGTAACATTCTTTGGAGCATTTATTGCTAGCTTTACAGCTCCATCCTCTGTCTTTACGACAACAACCTCGATGTCTTCACCAATTAAAATTGCTTCACCTTTTTTTCTAGTTATAACAAGCATAGTCATTCCTCCTTAAAAAGAGGGTATTTTACCATATATTTTTCATCATCTAAAATTAATTGTTCCCCAATTTTACATGAAATATTAATTACAATTGGTGCTTTCAAATTCATAGTAATTTTTCTAACATCGCTATTTAAGCACACCGTATTTAATACTAATACATCTTCTAATTTTTTAATTCCAAGTTTTTCTGCCTTCTCATCATCTAAATTAAAGCTGTAATCCTTAATAAAATTAAAGGGTGATGCCAGTATCAGTCCAATTTCCAAATCTTCAATAGAATGAAGTATTTTAAACATTTCATTATCCTTTATAGGAATTAAAATATACTTTCTTAAACTTTTAAAACCAGGAATACCTTTTTTAAAGGTTATTACATCCGATTCGTCATAATCATGATCTCCATGATATTTTGTTTTTAATATCATAATGTTCACCTCAGGTTTTATAAGTAATCTAACAAGGTTGGCTGCAAAATCTTTGCACTTGTCTGTAAAGATGCCATATATACCGTCTGTGCCGAAGAATAAGTCATAGTAGCCTGTGCCATATCTACATCATCTGTCTTTGACAATACATCCGTTAAATTTGTGTTTTCAGACTGATTTTCTGTTTGAGCAGCCTGCATTCTATTTTGCATAGCTCCAACATTTGTTAAAAGCTGCGAATTATTGTTAATAGCATCTTTTATATTGCTTAAATCTGTGCTCATAAGGCCATTTGTATTTGGTGGATTAGCATTAAGATCGTTAATTATGTTTTGAAAGGTAGTTCTAAGATCTATAGCTGTACCACTATTATTATTAAATTGAAGCACATCTTTTGCTGTTATATTATATTTAGTAGTTACCCCTTCAGAAATTTCAACATTTAAACTATTATTTTGAGTAGTTGGTGCAGTGGCTGCAGTAGTTCCATCTGGATTCAAATAATTTAAAGTTGTATCTCCACCTGCAGTAGTTGAAGTTCCAACTGGTTTATTAGAAGTGCCCGTTCCCCCAAAAATATATTGGCCATCATAGCTCGTATTTAAAACTTGAGTAAGCTGGCTAACATTTTGATTAACTTCATCTTTTATACTTTTAAGTTCGTCAGAGCCATATGCTGCATCACTTGAGGAAACAAGCAATTCTTGAACTCTTTGAAGCACACTGTTAACTTGATCTAAGCTGGTATTTGTAGCATTTAGCCAATCAGTAGTACCAGAAATATTTGTTTTGTATTGCTGATTTTGTGCTAGTTCTGTGTTTATTTGCATTACCTTGGATGCTCCAAGGGGATCATCAGACGCTTTATTTATAATGTTACCAGTAGACATCTGCTGCTGAATATTTTGCATATTTTGAAGATTATTGTTTAAATCATATAAAAAGTTGCTAGTTAGCATTTCATTTGTTACTCTCAATTATTTCACCTCGTTTACAATTTATTGAACTAATCCAATAACCACATCTAGCAAATTAGAAAGTGTGCTTATAACCTTTGCATTTGCTTGATATGCATGTTGAAATTGTATCATATTTGACATTTCTTCATCTATTGAAACTCCAGATTCTGATTGTTTAGATTGATTTAAACCATTTAATAAAGTAGCTTGATTTGTAACATCATTTGTAGATTTTTGAGTTTGAACAGCCAAGGTATCTACAGTATCTTTTAAATAGTTTTCTAGTGTCATACCATTTTTATCATTATTAACGGTCTCAATTCCATTGCTATCGGTAGTAGCTACCGCTGAAATCAAATCGCTTCTTGTAGAGGTAGCTGTTATATTTTGAACATCTACAAGCTTGTTTTCAAGCTGAGCAACTGCTAAAGCTCTATTTCCATCACCAGAGCCATCTTGTGTATTAAGGCTTTCGTGTGTATATTGATCGTCATGAGTTTCTGTTTTTATTTCCATAACGTTGTCTAAAATTTGCTTGTTAATGGTTATATTGCCAGCATTTATATCAGGTTCAGCTGCTAAGGTTGATGACAAATTGTTTAATTGTGATTGTCCACTACTATTTGTAGTATATTGAGCTGTATCTGAATTTACAAAGAATGGTACAGCATCATTATTTGGTGTAACACTTGGGTCAGCAACACCGCTCAATACATAGTTTACCGTTAACGCTAAGCCTTTAGCCAGATTATTTAATTCACCTGTGTAAGTGTCGATATCATTTTGCACACTCATTGTACCTTGAAGTGTTCCTTCACTTGGAGTAAAAAGCTTCAAAGATGAAAATGCAACGGTTTGAATTGGACTTGTAATTGCATTGCCGTTAGAATCTAAAGGCGTACCTAGTGCATTACCATTTTTATCTGACCATAGCACCCTATTATTTTGTACTTGGTTTAGCTCATCAGAAGTCAAATCAACCGATATTTGAACCTTATTACTAGGATTACTTTCATCACCATTTTTATAATATGTTAACGTATATTGATTTGGATCAGATGGATTATTCGCTGATACAATATCACTTATATAAGAAAATCTTTTTTCACTGCTTGAATCGTTAGTATCAATCAAATTTGCATTTGCAACTCCAGTAGTATCAACAGGCGTTAAGCTAATTCCATTTAAGTTTTGATTACTTGTAGATAGATTGAAGGTAGAACTTAACTTATCTACTAGTGAATCTCTCTTATCTAGTAGATCATTGGGCTCTGCTCCTGAGATACTAGACGCCATAATCTGCTGATTTATATCATCTATTTGATTCAAATTACTATTCATTTGAAACACTTGATTGCAAACATCTGTTTGTGCATCGGTTTTCAAGGTTTGAAGCTGATTATAAGTACTGTTTAAAGCATTTGTTAACGAAACCGTATCTTGTGCAACAACCGTCCTAGCATTTGAGCTAGAAGGGTTAGTAGAAAGGGACTGCCATGCACTATAAAAGGTGCTCATCAAAGTCGAAATTCCTGTAGATGAAGGTTCATTTATAATGTTTTGAATCTGATTCAAATAATTGTTTGTTGAAGTGGCAGTTCCATTAACGCTAGTTTGTGTCCTAATTTGGTAATCAAGAAAAGTATCTCTTATCCTCTGAATTTGAGTTACTGTAACACCAGTTCCAACTTGAGCTCCTGTGGGCTGATTTATAGATGGTATCGTGTATGGAGCATTGGACTCCATTACAGCTGTTTCTCTGGAATATCCACTAGTGTTTGCATTAGCAATATTGTGTGAAGTTACGTTTAAAGCTTCTTGCTGTGCATCAAGACCACTAGTTGCTGTTCCAAAGATAGACATTAATCCTGCCATTTTAACACTCCTTTATTACTTAATAATTTTCCCTGAATTATTGTATACATTCACGTTTCTCTTAGGGGACAGCACCGCAAGCATTTTATTTGTAAATACTAACCCTTGTTTTATAAGAAGACTATTTGTTTCCTTTTGATGTCTTAGATTTTCAAGTAACAATTTTACCCTTCGAAAATTCTGCTCTAAAGCTGAATCCTTAAAACTAAATACAAGCTGCTTCATAGAATTGCTGCCTACAAGCTTTCTTCTTTCCATTTCAGCTCTTGCAATCTCAACATTTTGTTTTTCTATCTTTTCTACAATTTTTTCAAGTCCAAATATATCTTTTTTTATATACAAATCGTATTGTTGTTCAAGTAGTATAAGCATTTTTTGCAAAGCATCGTATTCCTTGTTCATTATTTCATTTAGCTTATCTTTCATCTTTATACACCTTTACCTTTAATGTTATCATAAAGTTTTTGTGCAATTAGCTTTGAATTTACATTATAAGTGCCTTTATGGATTTGATTCTTTAATTCATTTAATTTATCATTAGATACATTAAAATTATCTCCTAAGGAATAAGCACTCAAGCTCTTTCCTAAGCTGGATATTTCTAAAGAATCACTTTGATTATTAACTTTTGTATTATTACTAACATTTTTATTTACTTTGCTGTACAAATCTATTACTTTACTCGAACCCACACCATTTATAGACATTTTAAACACTCCTTATACTGCTTTCTATTTTTATTATCGTGAATAGTCAATAAAAGTTTATACTAATTTATTGTTATTAATAAAAAAATGTTATTTATTCCATAAAAAAAAACAGTCGACTATTCCCGACTGTTATTTTCCCAAAGTTTTTACTCTATCTTCTCCGCTTATAATGCTTGTAATTCTTACGCCAAAGTTTTCGTCAACTACTACTACTTCTCCGTATGCTACCTTTTTACCATTTACTAATATTTCAACAGGTTCTTCTGCTAATTTATCTAATTCTATCAAAGACCCTGTGCCTAAACTAAGTATTTCCTTAATGCTCTTTTTCGACCTTCCTAATACTACTGATATATCGAGAGGAACATCTAAAATCAAATCTATATTTTTAGGAGCTGAATAACCATGATTTTCCTGAAGCGGCTGGAATGCTGCTTTATGAACTTCAACAGGCGGAGAATTATATTCTATATTTTTAGGTTCAACATACTCATATCCCCCACTACTGCTATTATTGAAGTTAGAGCTTTCATTAAATACAGGCTCTTTATTTTCCTGAAGCGGCTGTTTTTTCGGCTCACTTTTAGGTTCTTGTGGACTTTCACTTTTTTGCTCTCCACCCATCATGATTTCAACTATTTTTCTAGCAGTGTCTATTGGTAGTACCTGCATAATAGAGCTATCCACCAAGTCTCCAATCGTTAACCTAAATGCAACTTCTACAATGGGCTCATCACTAGTAATTCCACCAGCTTTAATTTCTTGTGTATTAGTATCTAACACTTCAGAAGTAGGTGGGGAAATATTAACTTCTCTTGCAAGCATAGTAGCCATTGAAGTAGCTGCAGAACCAATCATTTGATTCATAGCCTCTGAAACAGCACTTAACTCGATTTCTGATAAGGTATCTACATCAACCTTACCATCTCCACCCATCATCAAATTTGCAATTATTCCAGCATCTTTAACCCTCATTATTAGAAGATTTTCTCCAACAATACCGCTGGTATACTTTACATCTAAAGCAATATTGGGCACTTCGAATTTTTTTCTTAGCTCTGTTAACGTTGTTAAAGAGACTATTGGAGTTGTTATATTAACTTGTTGATTAATGATAGTCGATAAAGCTGTTGATGCCGAACCCATAGAAATGTTTCCAATTTCACCAAGCAAATCTTTTTCTATATCTTTTAAAAACTCTTCATTTTTTGGATCTTCTTCAGGCGTTGACATTGCTCCATTTAAAAGTGAATTAATTTCTTCCTGAGATAGAAATCCATCAGTCATAATTTTCCACATCCTTATCAATAATATCTAATATTTGTATACCCATATACTTTCCGATGACTCCCGGTTTTGCCAAATAATGCAATTGTCCATTCAGATATACATTAACAGGATCAGTATGCTTATTGCTCAATGAAACAACATCACCAACAGAAAGCCTTAAAAATTCATCAACAGTTATTCTTGTATTACCTAACCTCGTCATTAGTGGCACATCTACAATATTTAGTCTATTCTTTAACCTATTTTGAGATTCGACTATAACTTCATCATCATTTTCTTGATACCAATATTGAACAACAAGTTTATCTAATATTTTTTCTATGCTCAAATATGGAATACACATATGAATAAAGCTATGACTCTCACCTATTTCCACTGAAAAAGTAACTAAAGCCACCGGCTCATGTGGTGCTAAAGTTTGGTTTAGTGCAGGATTAGTTTCAATATTTTCAATTTCAGTTTCTACTTCAACTACATCGCTCCAAGCAAGCTTTAAATTTGCAATAAGACCTTGATTAATTTTAAGAATTATATTTTTATCTATATCCGTAAATTCTCTGGCCTTATATTTTGAATCACCACTTCCACCAAGTAAAATATCAATTATTTTATAAACGAACTGAGGATTAGTTTCAAATAAAACCGATCCGCTTAATGGTGGCATTTTAAAAACTGTTATTATAGTAGGGTTAGGAACCGAATGAATAAATTCTTCATAAGTAATCTGTTCTATAGATTCGATTTTAACCTTAACATTTTGTCTTACTTGTGCAGTAAGATAGTTTGCTATTATTCTACCATAATTATCATGAATTAATTCTAGTGTTCTTATATGATCCTTAGAAAACTTTTGAGGGCTTCTAAAATCATAAAGCTTAACCTTCTGCTTTTCCTCTTCTTTTTCAAGCTCTTCCGGCTGTAAATCGCCGGAAGATAAGGCTGATAGGAGAGCGTCTATTTCACTTTGAGATAAAACGTCTGCCATTTTTTTCCCTCTTTCTATAGACTACGCTTATTATACCGAAATTAATTTATCGATATCGATATAAGTTACAATTCTATCCTTGAAATTTATTATGCCTTTAACATACGGTTCTTTTTTATCATCTTGAACATTTTCAATAATGCTTTCATCTACCTCTAAAACTTCATCTACTTGATCAACAGCAACGCCAATTAACTCATCTTGAAGTTTTAGTATAATAGTACTTTCTTGTTCAGCATGATTTTCACCAATATTTAGTAATAAATTTATATCCAATAATGATAACACGCTACCTCTTAAATTTATTAGTCCTTTTACATACTCAGGTGCTTTAGGAACTTTTGTAACTGTCATAGCTTCACTTATAGTTTGTACTCTAGAAGTTTCAACTGCAAATTGTTCATTTTTTAGTTTAAAAATTACTACTTGCATAAACTCTCCCCCAATCTAATTTATTTAGAATTAACCAATTACTTTATTAATTGCTTCAAGTACTCTATCAGATTGGAATGGTTTGACAATAAAGTCTCTAGCTCCTGCTTTTATTGCATCCATTACCATTGACTGCTGTCCCATTGCACTGCACATTATTACTTTGGCACCAGCATCAAAGGCTTTAATAGCTTTTACTGCTTCGATACCATCCATATCAGGCATTGTTATATCCATTGTTACTACATCTGGCTTTTCTTTTTTATAAAGTTCAACAGCTTTTAACCCATTGCTTGCCTCACCTACTATTTCAAAACCATTTTTTTCTAAAATATCTTTTATCATCATCCTCATAAAAGCTGCATCATCAACTATTAATACTCTTGACATTTTATCTACCTCCAACTATTTTACACCTAATGTATTTAATATTTTTTCTAATGAACCGGGCATGGGAATATAGTAAAAATGCCCACTGATTTTCTTGTTGTTGTCTTCCAAAAACTCTGTTTCAAAATCTAAAACTTCATCATCATATTGTCCAGATTCTATAAAGGTTGTTGAAAGAATAGCACCTAACATATCGTAAGTTATACCTGGAACAGAAGGAATATTACTTAAGTTTGTAAACTTTGAAATAGCGTTCATATAAGAACTAGATACAATATTACCTATTTCACATAAAACTGAACTACCCATATCATCTAACTCGTCTTTTCTATTTCCTGTTAACAATTCTATTATATCAAGAGAAGTATCTTTTTCAAATACAAATAAAATATTACCAGGAGTATCTCCTAAAACTCTTACGATAACTCCAATTGCTATATTTTCACTTTCAATATCTGAAATAATAGAATCAAAAGGTATAATTTTTAGTGCTGGTACTGTCATATCTACTTTTTTATTAAGCAATTGTGATAGGGCTGTAGCTGCATTTCCTGCTCCAATATTGCTTACTTCTTTAAGTGCATCTAACTGCAAAGGAGTAAGTTCTAAGTAATTCATTTTAATCCTCCTAAACTAGTGAAGCAACATCAAGTATAAGGGTAACCAAACCGTCTCCAAGTATAGTTGCTCCTATATATTCCTGAATTTGTTTAAGTGTTTTTCCAAGAGGTTTTATTACTATATCCTGCTGACCTTGAAGTGAATCAACTAAAAGACCTGCAGTTTTATCTCCAACTTTTACAACAACTATATATACTTTTTCATTGCTTGATTTTTCTAAATTTAACTTTTCATTAACTCTAATTATTGGAAGTACATTTCCTCTGTAAATAATTACTTCTTTATTGTTAGTTTTCTTAATATCTGTTTCCTTAAAGTCAATAACGCTATCGATATAATTTAAAGAAATAGCTAAATTTTCTTCTCCAACCTTAACTAAAAGAGCAGTAATAATTTGAAGTGTCAATGGTAATTTTATTATAAAGGTTGAACCTTTGTCTTTTTCACTAATTACATCAACAGTTCCACCAAGAGCTGAAATCTTTGTTTTAACAACATCCATTCCAACGCCTCTTCCAGATATGTCTGTAACAACTTCATTAGTGCTAAAACCTTGTGCAAAAATTAAATTCATAATGTCACTATCATTCATTCCATCAGTTGCAATTCCAATTTTTTCTGCTTTTGCTTTTACTTTTGGAACATTGATTCCAGCACCATCATCTTGAACTTTTATAACTGCCTTAGTGCCTTCTTGATAAGCTATTAATCTTATCTTTCCTACAGGATCCTTTCCTTTAGCAATTCTTTCATCTTTCTTTTCAATTCCATGATCTGCAGAATTTCTAATAAGATGTATTAACGGCTCTCCTATTTCATCTATAACGGTTCTATCAAGCTCAGTATCTTGACCTTCTATAATAAGCTCCATTTCTTTTTCTAGCTCTACAGATAAATCTCTAACCATTCTTGGAAATCTATTAAATACTGTATCTAAAGGAAGCATTCTGATTTTCATTACTAAATCTTGTAAATCATTTGTAGTTCTTGCTACTTGTTCTATAGTTTCATTTAATTCTGTTAGTTTGTAGCTGCTACTAATTTGCTCAAGTCTGGTCCTATTTATAACAAGTTCAGAAACCATATTTAAAAATTTATCTAATCTTTCAAGATCAACTCTTACGGATTGATGAACCTTTTTATGTGCTTCTGCTGGCTTTTCTGTCTGTGCCTTTTTTACAGTCTCTACTTCAGCTTTTGCTTTAGCTACTGGAGCTACTTTAATTTCTTCTGGTTTACTAACTGAAGCTTGCGGCTTTGTATCTTTTTTAGCTGCTGATTTCAATTCATCTACACTAACTGGCTTTACATCTATAGATTCTACTTCCGATATATCCATCAAAAGCTTTACTATTTCTTCTTTTGATTTTTGAGTTAAATAAACTAATTGTATTTCAAACTCAAAATTTTCATTTTCAAGATCCTCTGTACCTGGAATTGATTTTGTTATTTCTCCGCAATCCTCTAGTGATTTAAATATCAAAAATGCTCTAGCAGATTTTAATAATGTGCTTTTACTAATATTAATATCTATTTCAAAAGCATTATAATTTTTTTCAATAGCTTGCTTCATTACATTTACATCATACTCATTTAGCTTCATTTTATCAAGACTGCTAGTTTGGATGTCCTTAGCCTCAACTGTTTCTAAAGCAGATGTTGTTTCAGCCTCTTTTTCTTCAGAGTCTTGTCCATCTTCAGCTAATTTAGAAATGGAATCCAATCTTTTCATGATATCATCTACAGGTATTTCCTGTTCGTCTCCATTAGAAATATTATCAACCATTTGTTCTAATGTATCCAAACACTTAAATAATACCGTTACAACTTCTTGTGTAACCTTTAAAACACCATTTCTAAACTCTGATAACACGTCTTCCATTTTATGAGTTAATTCTGCCATTCTGTTAAAGCCCATTGTAGCTGCCATGCCTTTAATCGTATGTGCTACCCTGAATATTTCATTTAGTTTGTCCACATTTTCTGGTTCTTGCTCTAGAATAAGTAGTGCCTCATTCAATGTCTGTAAATTATCCATTGATTCTTCTAGAAACATTGATAAATATTGAGATGTATCCATTTATAATCTCCTCCTTATAGCTTTCTATAAATAAAAGTTGAAGCCTTTTCAAAACCAAACTCTTTACAATTATAAATACTTTCAGTAGCACCTACAAACAATAACCCACCCCTATTTAGAGATGAACTAAATTTTTCATAAATTTTTTCTTTAATATCTTGGTTAAAATAGATTACTACATTTCTACAAACAATTAAATCGAAACCTTTTTCATAATCATCCAAAATCAAGTCATGTTTTCTAAATGTTATCATATTTTTAATTCTTGTGTCTATAGTATATTTGTCATTTTTTGCTTCAAAATATTTCTTAAGATAGCTTGCCTCTACATTTTTAATTTCTGCATCGGTAAATTCTCCCTTTTTTGCTCTTTCCAGTATGGTAGAGTCAATATCCGAAGCAATTATTGTATTTTTATCTGAATTTTTCAAATTATCTAATATTATTGCCAAAGAATACGGTTCTGCTCCAATTGAACAAGCTGCACTCCATATTTTAATTCCATTTCTATGAGCATCCAAATATGCTTGAAGTTCTTTTTTTAATTCATCAAAAAGTTCTGGATTTCTAAAGAACTCTGTTACATTTATCGTAATAAAATCTAAAAACTTTTGCCTCTGATTAGAATCTGTCTTCAAAAGCTTTACGTATTCATCTAAATCCTTTGCTCCTACTCTTGACATTAAGCTAAGAATTCTCCTATTTAATTGGTTCTCTTTATAGGCAAATAAATATATGCCAAAATCTTTATGCACCCAATCTTTAAACTGGTCTATATTCATATAGTCTCATCCCCCTCGTGCTTTTTTTATATTCAATAGCTTTTAACTATTTTAACGATTTCATTTGAAACCCTATCTAATGGCAAAACATAATCAACGGCTCCAGTTTCATATGCTGCTCTTGGCATGCCATATATAACACAAGTAGATTCATCTTCAGCGATTGTTACACCGCCATTTTTCTTAATAATTTCAGTTCCATGAGCTCCATCCTTACCCATTCCAGTTAAAACAGCACTTACAATTGCAGAGCCAAATATATTTGATGCTGAAATAAAAAGCTTATCAACAGCAGGCCTAACACCCCATATTGCTGGTTCTTTATTAAGTCTTATACACCTATTATCTATTTCCATATGAAATCCTCCTGGTGCAATATATAATACGTCTTTTTCATACACTTCGCCATCCGTTGCCTCAACAACTTTTATTTCACTGTTAGAATTTAGCCTATCCGCAAAAGCTTTAGTGAAGCCAACAGGCATATGCTGTACAACAAATACTGGAACTCCTATATTTTTAGGAAGATTTGTTATTACAGAATAAAGTGCTTTAGGACCGCCTGTTGAGGCACCTATAACAACAGCATTAATTTTACCACTATTTACAGTTCTTTTTACATATTCTATTTTAAGTGGTGCTTTATGTTCTATCTCTTTTACTCTAGTACTTTTAACTGAATACTTTTCATATGCCGTTCTAACTTTTAATAATAATTCATCTTGAACCTTTATAATATCTACAGAAATACCTCCTGAAGGTTTTGGAACAAAATCGAAAGCACCATAATGTAAACAATCCATGGTTAATTCTGCTCCTTCTTTAGTAAGACTACTAAGCATAATTACAGGTATATTAATATTTTCGCTTTTTAAATTCTTTAATGCCTCTATACCATTCATAATGGGCATTTCAACATCTAAAGTTATAATGTCTGGAGTCTTTCGTTTTAGTTTTTCAAATAGATCCTGACCATTTCTTGCTGTATCAATTACTTCAATATCACCTTTTTCAGTAAGCATATCGGATATAATCTTTCTCATCAATGCAGAATCATCTACCACTAACGCTTTAATCTTGTCCATTACTTATCACCTCTTTATATCTCTCGATTGCCTAGTCCTACTGTTCTAATTTGAACACTAAATTCATTAGTATCTAAAATCATGGTCCTTCCTTTATTTCCACCTATATCTTCTCCAAGAATAGGTATATTGAATTTTTTAAGTGTTTCTTTAACTGCTATGCTGTTTCTGCTTCCTATATCCATATTCATTTTTTTATCACTAAATGTAAACATAGATGCTCCACCAGCAATTTTGCATTGCATTCTCCTAACAATCGCTCCTTGCTTTTGCATTTGCTCAATTAAAATTGGGATTGCAAGATCAGCAAACTTATGAGGATTAGCATTACTATTAAATTGTGTACTATCTGGAAGCATAATATGTGCAAGTCCACCCAGATTGGCATCTTTATCGTATATAGCTATTCCAATACAAGATCCTAAACCTACTGTTATTAACCTACCAGGCTTAAAAACTGTATTTAAATCGGCTATTCCTATTCTTATTTCTTTTATTTCTTCCATATTTTCACCTAACGCCTAAATTATAATAATGTTTTTTCTTCATCCGTAAGAATACTTGCAAAATCAAGAAAAATAATAATTTTTTTATCTAATTTTATGAGACCTTTTATATATCGTTTAGCTATTCCAGAAACCACATCTGGTGTTGACTCTATTTCACTTGTACTTATATTTTTAACTTCTGATACTAAATCAACTATTAATCCAAATTTTCCATGCTCTTGGTTTGTAACAATTATTTTTGCATCCTTTGTATCAGTTTTTCCATTCACTTTAAATCTTTTTGCAATGGAAATTACAGGTAATATTTGACTTTCGTAATTTATAACCCCATCTACAAAGTCAGGCGAATCTGGTAATTTAACATCATGTTCATAACCAAGTATTCTTTCAACTTCTACAATATCTGTAGCATAATATTCGCCATCTACTACAAAAATTAGAACCTTTAATTCATTATTGTCCATAACTAACCTCCTATAACTTTAGTTTTTCCACAATAAGTTCATTTTTACTATTTATATATGCATGTACTTCCCTACTTGGTGCATCTATCATAGACTCTTTACCACCAATTGAAACAATAGAATTTTGATATACAACCTTTGCATAAATATTTCCAATTGAATCAACAGCTAATTTAGTTAGTACACCTGCTTCACTGCCTACAGTTCCACATTTAATTTCATTTCTTGCTTTAAGTATACCACCTCTTACAACACTGGATGGATTAGTAAACAAAATTTTATCATTACTAGTAAGATTAGATACATATACTCCTTTACCTTCAATTATTATATTTCCAGAACTTTCAATTTCGGAATTTTGGCAATAATTTATATTTACATTAACAGGAATTGGCAAAGAAGAATTTAATTTCTTTTGTTCAGCTTGTATTATTCTTGTTAACTCAAGAAGTTCTTCTAACGATTTTATTTCAAGTGGACCAAGCCCTGTTAATTTTTCTTTAACTAATTGCTGTATACATACCAAATTAATATTATCACTACTATCAATCTTAGAAATAATACTGCTCATTCTAGGTATCATTTTAAATTTGCTTTCTAAAAGTATTTTTATTACTTCTCCAGTAGAAACTTCTACCCCTAATAGGTTATGCTCAATAATTTGCCTAACACCACTTATTAACTGCATTATATTATCATTTAAAGCTTTTAAAAAATCTGCTAACTTTATTTTTTCAACATCTTTACCTCCTGCAAAGATTTTTGAAAAAATTATGTTGCCTCTCACAGAAGTATCCCCTTTTGAAATCAATGTAGAACCATCAACATTTTTATCCACGTTAATATTATGACCTGCTTCTACAATCATACCTTCTTTAACTTCTCCATGAATAATAACATCACCATTAAAATGAATATTACCTACCTTTAAATCCACATCTGTTGCAATTTCATGCACACTATGGACAAAAAACTTATTACTTGAATAACTTGGCTCACCAGCTCTAGAAGCTATAACTGTATTTTCATTTTTAATTTCACAGCCATCACCAACTTTTAGTGTGATTTTTTTACCTGCATTATGCTTTAAAGCGATTCCAAGTATAGACATACCATCTTTTCCTTCCTGTCCTAACCGCTTTATAGCTAAAACTTTCCCTTGTTCAACGCAGCTAACTTCACCTACACTTCTAAAATCTACATTGCCATTTTTATCTTCATAAAATTTTTTTCCTTTATTTATTTCAAACATAAATTCCAAGGTGTCATCTGTTCCATCAATTGGCTTTTCACCCTTTGCTACTAAAACTTTATCCACCTTTTCTAACTCTATACAATTTTTAATATTCTCATCAATAATACCAAACTTTATACCATTTTTCCATATTTCATTTTTTATTTCTTCAGCTGTATATTTAGGAGGAAACTTTTGCTCACTAATTTCTAGTTCTGGGATGAATACATTTCTTGCAGTCAAATTTCTTAATTTAATAATATCCTTTGGACAATAATCGATACTAATATAGCCCTCTAATTTATCTTGACTCGTAGTTATATTTAAGTGCCTCTCAGCTTCTTTTGAATCAGTAATTAGAAAGGTAATTTTATCTTTAGAATAAACTTCAGTCGATACAATTTCATTGCCATTTACAAATATTTTAACTTTTTCCGTTGAATATATTATAGCAGGTTTTCCGCCTTCTTCCGGATCTTTAACAAAAATTTCACCATTTTCCGATTTTATAAATCCATCTAATTCCTTTTTATTTAATTCCTCTACATCATCTTTAGCATCCTTAATTGATGAATATTCTACTTCAATAGAAACGTGTTTTTTAAATAAAGACTTTTTTCCCTCTACTACTTTATATTTCAGTTCTTCTTTTTTAACTCCCAATTCATTACTTGCATCTTCTAAACAAACCTCAAGAGATGTTCCAGTATAAATTTTTTTATCCATCCCAATCACTCACCTTATAACTAACTATACATACTTACTTAATTATCGTTTTGTTATTTACAAACTTTATTGTTTATAAATTAGCCTTTTTCAATTTGTTACTTATTTTTTCAAAACATATAAATCTGACAATCTTTTTAAATGAAGTGCTAGATATCCAACTTCATCTTCTGGAACACTTATTCCAAATATACCTTCTATTTTTAATGATACTTTTATTGCAAAATCAAATTCATTTACAAACTCAGCTTTTATAGTATCAAGTAATTGATTCTTTATTGTTTTCCCTGTTTTAACTCTTTCTACCATGCAGTTAATATGAGTTACGGTTCTTGCATATTCCAAGGAATTTTTATCTACAGCTTCGCCAAGTAGCGACGAAATAAGCGCCATTACTGCTCCTATCCTTTTAGTGTACTCGTAAGATTTTCCTACTTCACTATCTGAAATTGCAGCTCTGATATGCAAACAAATAAACCCAATTTCATCGTCTTTCAATTGAATATTAAACCTTTGGTTTATAAGGTTTACTCCTTTTTCTGCAAGAGAAAATTCCTTTGGATAAAGACCCTTTAACTCATTTAAAAAAGGATTTTCCATATTTAGTCCTTTTTCGTATCTGCTTAACGCAAAATTAATGTGATCTGGTAAAGACACGTGAATAGGATCACTTAACTTTACGTCTAATTCCAATTCGGTATTGTGAATTATTTCTTCAGATAAGCCAACGATTTTACTGTCTACAGTGCTAAGTATTTTATCATAATTTTGGTTTATCTCTTCGTTATTATTAATGAATACCTTTTCAATTCTATTTTCAGGTACAACACTACCTTTGGGAAGATTAAAACCAATTCCTTTACCAATTAGTATCATATCTGTAGTACCCTTTTTAGCAACAACCACGTTGTTATTTAAAATTTTTTCGATCACTGCACCTTCCATACTACCCTCCGAAACCTCAAAACCTATTTATTTAAACTTTATCAATAAACCATCATGTATGTCAACATATTATTTTTTTAATGAGGTATTTTGTAAAATATACGATTTTATTTTATTATTGTATTCATTTTGTATCTTACATATTAATTCATTTGAACTTGAACTAAATTGCATATCATCTACCTTATTTATCGGCAAAACCTTTGGCGAAGTTCCTGTAATAAACAGTCCATCCATTTGTGATATGTTTTCAAAGCAAACATATTGTTCACATAATGTAAAGCCTAAAGATTTTACAATATCAATTACAATTCCTCTCGTTATTCCAGGAAGAACCGCTTTAATCGGAGCAGTTATTACATCATTCCCTTTTACCATAAATATGTTAGATTTACTTCCTTCTGTTACATTTCCAACACTATCTATTAAAATAGCTTCATATGCTCCTGCTTTTTTTATTTGAGCGTCAACAGAACTTCTAAAATTTATATTCATTACCTTAACATTTGGATTTTCTCTTTCTCCATTATATGAAATAGTTTTAACTCCACCTATATAATCTTTTTCCTCAGGATATTTATGCTGTAAAAAGTAGCAATAAAAATCACAATTTAATCCATTATAATTAAATACAATTTTTATATTTCCAAAACTGCAATTATTTATATTCATCATAGCTTTAAGTCTTTTTTTTACTTCATCTTCAGTTAGCGGTAATTTAACACCCATTAACATTGCTGAATTATTTAACCTAGCTAAATGCTCGCTTAAAAATATGGGCACTCCATCAATTATCCTTATTACTTCATATAAAGACTTCCCCTTCAGTAGAAAATCATCGTTAAAATTTGAAATTTCTTTTTTTTCATCATTAATCAAATAAAAATCATTTTGAACTTTTTCCATACAAATCACCTTATTTCCAATGTAAAATTTCAATATTAGACTTTTTCTTTTTTGAATTTATTAAGTACGGGTGCCCAACCAGTTTAAATAGCGGTAAATCTGAAAGCGAATCTGAATACATATAAGATTCTTTAAAGTCTACTTCTATATTTTCTTTTTTTATTTCTTCTAAAAGCCTTTTTACTTTTTCTTCGCCTTTATTGTTTTCTCCTATAATTTCACCTGTATAATGTCCATTTTCAAATTTAAATCTAGTTCCAATTACTTTATCTACTTCTTTAATATTATATAATTCCTTCAAATAAAATTCTGCCGAAGCTGATATTAAATAAATTTTATACCCTTCACCTTTAAGCTTTTTCAAGGTATTTATAGCATCAATATAAAATATTTTGCTTAATCTTTTTTCATAAAATTGTTTTACATATTGGTCTATTTCTTTTTCATGAAACTTTTTTATGAAATCTAAAAAAGACCTTTTAGCAGAAGCAGCATCTAGTAGCCCGAAAAAAAATAATATAGCGCTTCCAAAACTTTTAGGCATATAAAAAATAAGGCTGGGATCTTTTTTTAACATAAAAATATAAAATTCAAAAAGGGTTTCACTTTTAGTAAGCGTATAGTCAACATCGAATATCGCTAGTCTTTCCATTAGTTTTCCTCCAATAAAATATGTAAATAAAAAGCCGATGCACTTTATGCTTCGACTTTTTACTCAATACTACATTACTCTTCGTTTTCTAAAGTTGATTCATAATATGCTGTAGCTGCTTCAAATTCTTCATCTTCGGGAACTACAAGTTCTCCTTCTTCACCTTCGCCTACTACTTTGAAAAGATATACTGAACCATCTTCTGGATTTTGAACTAATGCAAATTCTGAATCGTTAAATACAAAGCCATCTATAACTTCGCATGTAACTACATTTCCATTTTCATCTTCTAAATCTACTGTAAAAGAACCATGTTCTTCACATCCGCAGTCACATCCGCAGCTTTCACCATGTTCGTGTTCATGTTCTTCACATCCACAGCTGCATTTTTCTATTTCATTATTGTCATTCATTTCTTATTCCTCCTTTAAATTGGACTTTTATTTAATAACAAGTCATTATGAAATATAATAACTTGAAATTTTCATTATATCCCATGTTATAATTCTAACCTCAAAACGGAAATATTAAAAGGGGTTTATTAAAAAAAAAGAGGAGAAATTCTCCTCTTTTTTTTATTTTCCTGCCAAACCTTTATATACTGCCAATCTTTCCTTAGCATCCTTTTCAGTTTTATCAAATAATTCATCAGCCATTTCTGGGAAAGCCTTTTTAAGTGAAGAATATCTAACTTCTCCCATTAAAAAGTCCTTAAAATCAGCTGTTGGTTCTTTTGAATCTAAATTAAACGGATTATTTCCTGTTTCTTTAAGCTCTGGATTAAATCTATACATAGACCAATAGCCACATTCCACTGCATTTTTAGATTCTAGCTGACTACAGCCCATTCCAGCTTTTAATCCGTGATTAATACATGGAGAATAAGCAATAATTAAAGAAGGTCCTTTATATTTTTCAGCTTCAGTTATAGCCTTAATAGTCTGATTTTTATCAGCTCCCATTGAAATTTGCGCTACATAAACATAGCCGTAACTCATAGCCATCATTCCTAGATCTTTTTTCTTAGTCCTTTTACCACTAGCTGCAAATTGAGCTATTGCTGCTGTAGGAGTAGCTTTAGAAGATTGTCCACCAGTATTGGAGTAAACCTCTGTATCAAATACAAATATATTTACATCTTCTCCGGAAGCTAATACGTGGTCAACACCACCATATCCAATATCATAAGCCCAACCGTCGCCACCGAAAATCCATTGAGATTTTTTAACTAATTGATCTTTATTTTCATAAATTTCATTCACTAAAGGATTATTAGCTTTTTCTTTTTCTAATAGTGGAATTAACCTAGCTGAAGCAATTTTTGATGCTTCTCCTTCTTCCATATTTTCAAGCCAGTTTATAGCAGCAGCCTTTAATTCTTCAGTTGTTTCTGTTTTTATTAATTCATTTACTAAATCTTTTAATTTATTTCTTAATTGTTTTACAGCTAGGTGCATACCTAAACCAAATTCAGCATTATCTTCAAATAATGAGTTAGCCCAAGCTGGTCCTTGACCTTTTTCATTACAGGTATATGGTTCTGATGGTGCACTTCCGCCCCAGATTGATGTACAACCAGTAGCATTTGCAATCATCATTCTGTCTCCAAATAATTGTGTAATAAGTCTTGCATATGGAGCCTCTCCACAACCTGCACAAGCACCGTTAAACTCTAATAGTGGTTGCTCAAATTGGCTTCCTTTAACCGTTTCCTTCTTCATTGGATTAGGTTTTCTAGGCACTTTAAATGCATAATCAAAATAAACTTGCTTATCAAACTGAGTAGCTGCTGGTTTCATAATCAAAGCTTTATTAGGTGCAGGACATACCTGTGCACAGTTACCACAGCCCGTACAATCAAGTGCAGATATCTTTATTGTGAAATTCAATTTTTCATCGGTTTTAAAACCAAGTGCTGGTTTCACTGTAAAGCCTTCTGGGGCATTTTTAACTTCTTCATCATTTAATAAAAACGGTCTTATTACTGAATGCGGACAAACATATGCACATTGATTACATTGTATGCAATTATCTACTTGCCATTCAGGAACATTTATAGCTATTCCTCTCTTTTCATATGCTGCCGTACCATTTGGATAAGTTCCATCTTCTCTATCGTTAAAGGAACTTACAGGAAGTTTATCTCCTTCTTGTCTATTCATTGGCTCTAGAACTTCAGTAATAAATTTTGGTTTTGAAACTTCTTTAACTTCCTCAATTGGTGCAGCCTTCCAAGCTTCTAAAACTTCTATTTTTACTATAGCCTCCACACCTAAATCAATAGCTTCATGATTCATTTTAACTACCTTTTCACCCTTTTTACCATAGGAAGAAACTACAGCATCTTTTAAATACTTGACTGCATCTTCAATAGGTATGATATTGGCAATCTTAAAAAAGGCAGATTGCATAATCATATTAATTCTGCCGCCAAGGCCAATACTTTGAGCTATTTTAACAGCATCTAAGGTATAAAAAGAAATATTTTTTTGAGCTAAATATCTCTTCATCTCGCCTGGCAATTTCTTGTCCAATTCTTCTGGAGTCCAAGAAGTATTTAATAAAAAGCTTCCGTTTTCTTTTAATCCTTCCAGAACATCATATTTATAAACATATGATTGATTATGACAAGCTACGAAATCTGCAGAATTAATTAAATATGGAGATTTAATTGGAGAATTACCAAATCTTAAATGGGATATTGTTATTCCTCCTGATTTCTTTGAATCATAAGCAAAATATCCTTGTGCATACATATCAGTATAATCACCAATAATTTTTATAGCACTCTTATTTGCACCTACTGTACCGTCAGAACCTAAGCCCCAAAACTTACAAGCTTTTGTTCCTTTTGGGGTAGTATCTATATTTTCAGCTGGTTTTAGAGATGTAAAGGTTACGTCATCATTAATTGATAGCGTAAAGCCATTTTTAGGAGTGTCAAGACTTAAATTTTCATAAACAGCTACTATATCACCAGGAACGGTATCTTTAGAGCCTAAGCCGTATCTTCCTCCTACTATAACTGGCTTACAATCGCTTTGATAAAATGCTGATAATACATCTTGATATAATGGTTCTCCGAAACTACCAGGCTCTTTTGTTCTATCTAATACAGCAATTTTTTCTACTGTTTTAGGTATGTATTTAAAGAAGTGACTAACAGAAAATGGTCTGAATAAATGTACTTTTAATAATCCTACTTTTTCACCCTTGGATAATAAATAATCTATTGTTTCTTCAATTGCATCACAAACTGAGCCCATTGCAATTATAATTCTTGTTGCATCTTCTGAGCCATAATAATTGAATAAATGATATTCTCTTCCAGTTATTTTATTTATTTCACTCATATAATTTTCAACGATTTCCGGAAGTGCATTATAAAATTTATTTGCTGCTTCCCTTCCTTGGAAGTATACATCTGGATTTTCTGCAGTTCCCCTTGTAACTGGATGTTCAGGATTTAAAGCCCTTTTTCTAAAGGCTTTTACTGAATCCATATCCAGAAGTGGCCTTAACTCTTCATAATCTATAGTTTCAATCTTTTGAATCTCATGAGATGTTCTAAATCCATCAAAGAAATTAATAAAAGGTACTCTACCCTTTATTGCAGACAAATGTGCTACAGCAGATAAATCCATAACCTCCTGTACACTACCTTCAGCAAGCATTGCAAAACCAGTTTGCCTTGCTGCCATAACATCCTGTTGATCTCCAAATATACTCAATGCATTTGTTGCTAAAGCTCTTGCGCTTACATGCAGTACACCAGGTAATAATTCACCAGCCATTTTGTACATGTTAGGTATCATTAATAATAGTCCTTGAGAAGCAGTAAACGTTGTAGTTAATGCTCCACCTTGAAGCGAACCATGTACTGCACCTGCTGCTCCTCCTTCTGACTGCATCTCCATAATCTTTACAGTTTGTCCAAATAAATTCTTCCTACCTTGAACTGACCATTCATCAACATGTTCTGCCATTGGCGAAGATGGAGTTATTGGAAATATAGCTGCAACCTCCGTAAATGCATAAGCAATATGAGCAGCTGCAGTATTTCCATCCATAGTCTTCATCTTTTTCATATGAACCCCTTCTTTCTCATAAATTTGTTAAAGCATAATCCTTAGTTTTAAACCTTTTCATAATTTATCGATACAAGTACATTTTACCATAAATTAATATTCTGATATATTAAAATATTATAAATTTTACGTTTATTTATAATAAAAAAAGAAGCCGCACAAGGCGACTTCTAATTTTTATTATTTATAAAGTTCTACTAACTTTAATAAATGATCATAACGTTCCATAGCAGCTTTTTCATTTTCAGCAAATAACTTTTCAGCTCTTTCTGGGAATGCACGTTTTAATCTGCTGTAACGTGTTTCATTATTTAAGAAGTCTTGGTAAGTTCCATCACCTGGTTTAGATGTAAGTGTGAATGGATTCTTTCCTTCAGCCTTAAGTAATGGGTTAAAGCTAAATAGATTCCAGTAACCAGCTTTAACAGCTGATTTCATTTCATCTTGACAGTGGTTCATTCCACCCTTAACTCCGTGAAGTTCACATGGAGCATATCCGATGATCAATGAAGGACCATTGTAAGCTTCTGCTTCAGAAATAGCTTTTAAAGTTTGAGCTGGGTTTGCGCCTAGAGCGATTTGTGCTACATATACATAACCATAGCTCATAGCGATTTCAGCAAGGCTCTTTTTACCCATATCTTTACCAGCAGCAGCAAATTGACAAACTTCTCCGATGTTAGAAGCTTTTGATGCTTGTCCACCAGTATTAGAGTACATTTCAGTATCGAATACCATAACATTTACGTTCTCACCAGAAGCAAGTACGTGGTCTAATCCACCGAAGCCGATGTCATATGCCCAACCGTCTCCACCAAGAATCCAAACTGATTTCTTAGCAAGATATTGTTTCTTTTCTAATATTTCTTTAGAAAGTTCACAACCATTTGCAGCACATTTTTCTATTTCAGCTACTAATGCTTCTGTAGCAGCAGTATTTTCTTTTGTGCTTTCTTTAGTTTCAACGAATTTAGCAGCAACTGCTTTTAATTCATCTGAAGCTTTATCAGAAGCAGCAAGTTTAAGAACCTTAGCTATAACTTGATCTCTAAGAGTTTTTTGTCCAAGGTACATACCGAAGCCGTGTTCTGCATTATCTTCAAATAATGAGTTAGCCCAAGCTGGTCCTTTGTTTGTATCTTTGTTAACTGTATATGGACAAGTTGCAGCAGGACCACCCCAGATTGAAGAACATCCTGTAGCATTTGAAATATACATTTGCTCACCGAATAATTGAGTAAGTAGACGAGCATATGAAGTTTCAGCACATCCAGCACAGCTTCCTGAGAACTCAAGTAATGGTTGATTAAATTGAGAACCCTTAACTGTATTATCAGCTGGCATTCCTGGTTTTTTACCTACATTTGCAACTAAGTAATCAAATACTGGTTGTTCATGTAATTGAGATTCTTGAGGAACCATTTTAATAGCACCTACTGGACAAACTGTGATACATTCTCCGCAACCCATACAATCAAGTGGAGTAACACTTATTGTAAATTTGTAATCGCTAGCTTTTGGCTTAGTATCTGCAAGCTTGATGTTTGAAGGAGCTTTTTCAGCTTCAGCAGCATCTAACATAAATGGACGAATTGTAGCATGTGAACATACAAATGAACAGTTACTACATTGTATACATTTATCTTTATCCCATTCTGGAACAGAAACAGCAGTACCACGTTTTTCATATGCTGAAGCACCAACTTCGAATTGTCCATCTGCATTATCTAAGAAAGCTGATACAGGAAGACTATCTCCATCCATTAATGCGATTGGATTCATTACTTCTTTTACCATCTTAACTGTAGCAGGACGTCCAAATATTTCTGGTTCAGGAGCATCGGCAGCTGGAGTTTTCCAAGAAGCTGGAACTTCAACTTTATGAACTGCATCTACACCTGCATCGATTGCTTTATAGTTCATTTCTACAATAGCATCGCCTTTTTTACCATAAGATTTTTTAGCAGCAGCCTTCATGAAGGAAACAGCATCTTCTATTGGCATTACATTTGCTAATTTAAAGAATGCTGATTGAAGAATTGTGTTAGTACGTTTTCCCATACCAATTTCAATTGCTTTATCAATAGCATTGATTGTATATAATTGAATGTTGTTATCTGCTATATATTTCTTAGCAGCAGCATTAAGTTTAGAATCTAATTCATCGTCAGCCCATTGACAGTTTATCATAAATATTCCGCCTGGCTTAACGTCTTGAACCATTTTGTAGCCTTTTACAACATAAGATGGGTTATGACATGCAACAAAGTCAGCTTGATTTATGTAATATGGGCTCTTTATTTGCTTATCGCCAAATCTTAAGTGAGATATTGTTATACCACCAGTTTTCTTTGAGTCATATTGGAAATATGCTTGAATAAATTTATCTGTATGGTCACCGATGATTTTTGTAGAGTTTTTATTAGCACCAACAGTACCATCTCCACCAAGTCCCCAGAATTTACATTCTACTGTACCTTGAGCAGAAGT